>JBIKKN010000014.1:0-10043 GCA_044360335.1 Chlamydiia bacterium
TAAGCAAAGAGGTTCCTGAAGATATTTTAGCCCTTTATAGGGGCTTAAAAGAGGTGATGGTTGTTTACAATAAAATGGACATAAGCGAAAAATTAAATCCATTAAATGCCCCCTATCCAGTATATATTTCAGCAAAAGAAAATCTTGGTATCTTTGATTTAAAAACTGCAATAGTTAACAAGATTAGTTTTGAAAACAAAGATGAAACTCCTTTAATTACAAAGCAGAGGCATTTTTCTTGCCTTAAGGAGGCACTGCTTTCTCTTGATAATGTCTTAAACGGATTTAAAACAGATCTTTCTATAGAATTAATTTCGTTTGAATTAAGATATGGTCTTGAGAAGCTTTCTGAAATTATTGGGATAAATATTACAGAAGAAATTCTTGGCTCCATATTTTCAAAATTTTGTGTGGGAAAATAAAATTTTGTAATAGTACAAATAAATATACACCTTCTGATAAACTCTTTTTTTATGAATACACCTATTAAAGTTTTCGATCTTTTTTCAAAAAAGATATTTGATGAGCAAATTCCTGCCGAAAGTCTACTTAGATTTTTATATGAAGCAAATTCTTTTACTGCATTTGGCGTAAAAATGATCTTTGCAAAATTCCCTTTGATTTCAAAATTAGTGGGTTTTTGGATGAAAATGCCATGGACAAAAAGAAATATCCTCCCCTTTGTAAATAAATATGGGGTAAATCTTGAAGATTTTGAAGAGAAAAACTATGAAAACTTCAATGATTTTTTTATTCGAAAACTTAAAACTGGCGCAAGAAAAATTTCCTCTGAATCCATTATTTGCCCATGTGATGGACGGCATTTTTTTTATAAAGATTTATCTGAAAAAAATTCGTTTTATGTAAAAGGGAAAAACTTTTCTCTTGAAACTTTATTAAAGGATAAAAATTTAGCAGCTAAATATTTAGATGGGTCTATGATTATTTCAAGACTTGCCCCTGTAGATTATCATAGATTCCATTTCCCAGTAGATGGAAAAATTGAAGAAATTAAACCTATCAATGGATTTTTATATTCAGTAAATCCTCTAGCTCTTCGAACAAACCCAAGTTTAATTACCGAAAATAAACGAACTTTAATTAAAATCAACTCTACCAATTGTGCTACAAATGTTGGTAGTATTCATCTTTCTGCAAAAACTTTAAAAAATTATAAAAAGGGTGATGAACTTGGTTTTTTTTCTTTTGGAGGCTCTATGGTTATTACCTTGTTTGAAAAAGACACAGTAAATTTTTCAGAAAAATTAACAAAGCTTACAAAAGAAAATGTAGAAGTTTTTATGCAATTTGGTTCTGGATTTTTTTCCATATGATGAAAATTTTTACTCTGCTATTTTTTTTATCTTCCCCTTTATATACATTTGAATCCCTTATAAAGGATTACGAAAATTTTTATACAAGAAAAACAGCCACGATTTTAATTGCATCTTTTATTCCAGCGGCTATTTTAGCCCAATCGACTCTTGATATGGCAATTGATAATTTTTATCAAAAAAATATCCGATCAGATACTACAGACCAAGCAGCAAAAATCTTCAAAATTTTTGGGAGCAACAAACCCTTATCTATTGCATTTATTTCTGGAACATTTTGTGGTTACCTTTTAAAAAATAGTAGCAGTGGAAAAAATCTTTATGATTTATGCATAAACTCTTTTAGGGCAATTTCTGTAGGTATGCCACTGCTTATTGCAGGTCAAAATTTTCTTGGGGCTGATAGACCTAATCAAAATACTAATTCTTTCTACCACCCCTTTAAAAATGATCACGGAGTAAGCGGCCATGCCTTTATGGGAGCGGTTCCTTTTATCGCTGCAAGTTTTAAAACAAATAAGCCTTTTTTAAAGACTTTTTTATATGCAAGCTCAACCCTTACTGGTCTATCAAGGATAAATGATTCGGCCCACTACCCTTCACAAGTTTTACTCGGATGGGCTCTTGCCTACTGCTCTGTATATGCAACTTACAAAACAAACTTAGAAATTGTAGTAAATCAAAACAAAATTTCTCTAGGGGGAATATTTTGAAAAAAATATCCTTAGTTATTTTTGCTTTTTCCTCCTTATTTTCTGAGCTTTTACTTGATAAAAGTCCCTTTAAGGAATTACCAAATGATATAAATAATTATTTTTCTATACAAAACATGTCTTTGCTTTTTATAGGCTTTACAATTGGTGGAACAATAGCAAATTCCACTGCTGATCAAGCAATTTATGATTTTTATCAAAATAATATTCGCTCTAAAAATTCAAATAACTTTTTAAATATTTGGAAAAAAATGGGGCAAGATGAAGTTTTACTTGTTTATGGGGGTTTATCTTTATTTTCATTTGCTGCCACAAATACAAAAGCTGGCTCTTTTACTAAAGATTTACTTTTTAATACAACAAGAGCATTTATAGTAGGAACAGTTCCATTAGAAATTTCTAGAGTGTTAACAGGGGGGAGCCGTCCCATATATTCGGACAAAAGCTCCTATTGGATACCATTAAGCTCCTTTCGAGGGGTATCAGGCCACACTTATACGGGAGCTATTTTATTCTTAAGCTGGGCAAAAATGGTAGATGGTATTTCTTATAAAGCACTATTATATGGGTTATCAACCCTTACAGGATTATCCCGTATAAACGATGGATTCCATTACCCCTCTCAAGTTTTTTTAGGCTGGTTAATGGCATATGCTGCATGTGATGTAGTAGATAAAACAAATTCTAATTTAAATTTATACATAACTGCCGAGAGAGTCTCTTTATCCTTTGAATTTTAATTTCAAAACAGTTATATTTATTCTCTAAGCTAAAGAAATATAGAAAGGTGATTTAAATGTTACAAAGAATTTTCGGTTCCTCTGGTGAGCGCACAATTAAAAGCTACTTGAAGATTGTAAAAAAAATTTGTAAAAGAGAGGAAGAGCTGCAGAATCTTTCTGACATAGAGCTTAAAAATCAAACTTTCGTATTAAAACAAAAGTTAAAAGATGGAGCACATGTTGATGATATACTGATAGATGCATATGCTGTGGTAAAAAATGCGTGCAGACGTTTATGCGGAAAACAGGTAAACCTACTAGGTAATGTGCAGATTTGGAATATGATCCCTTATGATGTTCAAATTGCTGCAGCTATTGCTATGTTCAAAGGGGCAATTGCTGAAATGCAAACTGGAGAAGGAAAAACTTTAACTGCAACAATGCCTTTATATCTTCATGCCCTAACGGAAAAACCTGTACACCTTGTTACTGTAAATGATTATTTAGCAGAAAGAGATTCACAGTGGAATGGTATTATTTTTTCTTTTTTAGGTCTTTGTTGCAAAGCTCTTTTAAATAAAACATCAGGTGAAGAAAGACAAGCTATTTATAAAGCAGACATTGTGTATGGAACTGCTTCTGAATTTGGATTTGACTACCTTCGTGATAATTCTATGATTGGTAGTAAAGAGCAAAAAATGCAAAGGGGTCATTATTTTGCCCTTGTAGATGAAATCGACTCTATTTTAATTGATGAAGCAAGAACTCCTCTTATTATTTCTGGAACAGCAGAAAATTCTATACAGATGTACAATGATTTAAAAGTCCCTGTATATGAGATGGTTAAGTTGCAAAGAGATTTTTGCAATACCTTAGCTTCCACTGCACGAAGAGATTTAGAAAAATTAGGGATAATCGCAAATAAGGAAATTTCTGAAAATAAACTTACTAAAGAGCAAAAAGAAGAAAAAAAAGGGGCAATTGAAAAATTATGGCTTGTTTCAAAAGGAACTCCTACAAATAAAATCTTAAAAAGATATCTTGAGAACCCTGATATTCGAAATGAAATAGAGCAAGTAGATACTTTTTATTTTTCCGATCAAAATAAAGAAGCAAAAGCAAAAATTACTAAAGACTTATACCTTTTAATTGATGAAAAAAACCATGACTTTGAGCTAACTGATAAAGGCATAAGGCAATGGGTAGGAGATAGCTCTGCTTTTACAATGTTAGATCTTGGCTTTGAGTATGCAGAAATTGATAAACTTGATATTGAGGAAAAAGAAAAGTTAGCTAAAAAAGTTGCCTTAAGGGAAGAGGATGCAAGACGCAAGGAGATGTCGCATAATATAAGACAGCTTTTCCACGCAGAACTTTTAATGGAAAAAGATGTAGATTACATAATTGCTGAAAGAAAAATTGTAATTATCGATGAAAATACAGGAAGACCACAACCTGGACGTCGTTTTTCTGATGGTCTTCACCAAGCTATTGAAGCAAAAGAAGGGCTTTTTGTTCAACAAGAGACCCAAACTCTAGCTACCATCACTTTGCAAAATTATTTCCGTCTCTATCAAAAACTATCTGGAATGACAGGAACTGCTTTAACAGAATCGAAAGAATTTAAAGATATTTATAATCTTGATGTTTTAGCAATTCCCACTCATAAAAAATGTATACGTAAAGATATTCATGATGAACTTTATATTTCAGAAAGAGAAAAATATGTAGCTTTACTTAAAGAAATTGAAACAGTTCACAAAACAAACCAACCAATTTTAATTGGAACTGAATCTGTGGAAATTTCAGAAAAACTATCTAGAATTTTAAAAAATGCAAATCTTGCTCATACTGTGTTAAACGCTAAAAACCATGCAAAAGAAGCAGAAATTATATCCAAAGCAGGAATAAAAGGGGCAATAACTGTTGCTACAAATATGGCAGGAAGGGGCACAGACATTAAATTAGAAGAAGGGGTAGATGCCCTTGGCGGACTTTACGTAATTGGAACAACAAGGCACAGCTCAAGGCGTATTGATAGACAGCTTAGAGGTCGATGTGCAAGGCAAGGGGATCCTGGAAAGTCTAAATTTTATGTTTCCTTTGAAGACTCATTAATGAGAAAATTCGCCCCCCCAAGAGTTGCATCCATGCTGCAAAAATTTCGCCCACCTGAAGGGGAATCGATTTCTCATCCTATACTAAATAAATCTATTGAAACAGCACAAAAACGTGTGGAAATGAGAAATTTCCAAATGCGCAAGCATACTCTTGAGTACGATAATGTCATGAATATGCATAGATCAGAAGTTTATGCTTTTAGAGAGTCTATCCTTCAAGCAGATAACACCCTTCCCCTTGCTTCAAGGATACTTTCTGATTTTACAGAATCTGTTTGCAGGAAATTCAATGAAGAATATAAGGAAAACAAAAATTTATCTATCGATCGTTTAAATGAGCTTTTAGCAGAGCACATACCATGTACCCTTTCTAAAAAAATTACCCTTCCTATAAATGATCAGGTTTTTATCCTTATCAAGGAGGAAATTCTAAGTACATTTAAAGCAAAGCTTAAATCTGAAGCAGGCATTATATCTGTGTTACAAAGATTAAATGGCCACCTTATAGACCCTTTACCTGTTTTAAATGATGTGATAAGATCTATACTTCTTCGCTCCATCGATCGAAAATGGCAAAAGCATTTGCTTGCAATTGATCACTTAAAAGCAGAAGTTTTTATGCAGTCTATTGCACAAAAAGATCCTTTGCAGGAATTTAAACATGAGGCCTTTCATCTGTTCCATGATTTTTCAAATTCTGTTAAACAAGATATTACCCATCAGCTTTTTAGCTTTACAATGATGATGCCTAATGAAAAAGAACTGCAAAAACAGCTAAGTCAAATGCAGATTTTTGGCCCATCTAAAGAACTTGCTGAGAGTTTAAATAAAATAGAGCTTTAATTTAAATCAAATTTACTTTATACTGTTTCCTTTTAAACATTTTTAGTACTTTATGAACGATCTAAATTCTACTATTAATTTGGAAGCAAATTATTTTATTACTCCAGCTTGCCTAGCTGCTGTTACTTTTTACAGTACATTGCTTAGCTCATCTCAGGTTAATAGTAACTGTCAAAATCATTTTGCGATAATTGATCGTATTAATAGTGCGGTTGCAACTTATAAGGATAAAATAGCAAATACAAATTATTCTAATAAAAAAAATATACCTTTTTTTATACTTCTACAAACAATTGGTAAAATTAGTATCCCCGCTGAATTAGAGGATGATATTATAAAAAAAATTGAGCCATTATGGAACGATTTAATTTTTAATGAAGGAAATGATATTTTTAGAGAAGACATAGACTATCCATACCGTTATTATGAACAAGACTATATTAGAAATTTAATCAAAAGGAAACAATTAATTGTTCCTGATTTTTTAAGAGAATTATTTTATAAATTTATAATTTTGAAAGCTTTTTAAATCCGTAGTAAAAAAGTGGAACAGCCATAATCATATAAAGGCTCCAGTAGCGACTTTTCCATTCTAAAACAACTCTCCCGTGTTCGGAAAAAAACAGAAGAAGCAAACTTAAAGTTAATAGCATCCCCCCTGCAGAAAGGAGAGTTAAAGCAAAAATATGCCCCTTTTCCTCCTCTTCATTTGTTTCTTGGTAAGAAGAATGGATACTTTCTTTATTTTCTCTTTTAAAAACGCTATCTCCAAAAGATCCCCCGGTAGGAGAATAGGGCGGGCTGTAATAAGGATTTTCACTATTTAGCCCTTGATTTAAGTCACTACTTGGCTCATCAAAAGCTGAACCGCAAAATCTACAAGATGGAGCATCAAGGGGTACTGACCCTTCACAAAAAGGGCACATTCTCATCTTTTCAACTTTTGCCATTTTTTGCCCTCTTTTCTATCAAAGTATCTGTAATAATACTAGTTACTCCCATCTTAAACAACTCATTTGCTCTATTTTGATCATTTACTGTATAAATATGAATTTCTCTATCAAGAGTTTTTAATTTTTCTATATCTGATTCCTTTACATATCGCACATTTAAATTAATTGCTACTCCTAATTGTTTTGCTAATTTAAATTTAGCTTCTGATAACTTATCCATATTCCATCTTATCTTATAATTTGGATTTTTCTTTACAAAAGCCTCAATAATTTTTCTCTCAAAAGAATAAATAGTAAAAAGATCTCCCCCATAAGAATTTATCAATCTATCTATTAAATCAACAATTGCTAAATTTTTTCCCTTTACTTCTATCATCAAGTATAAGTTATGTAGATAAGCATACTCCATCACATCTTCAAGTTTTGGAATTTTTCCCCCTTTTATAAGGGTTATTTTAGATAAATCACCCCAATTCATTTTAGTGATTTTTCCTTTTCCTGTTGTTACCCGATCTATTTTTTCATCATGAATAACAGCAATAGATCCATCTTTCATCAAATGGCAATCTATTTCAAAAGATAAAGCTCCCATACTATGGATTTTTTTCATGCTTTCTAAACTATTTTCGCTTAACGTATTATTTGCTGCCCTATGAGCAATATATTTAGGAATTGACGAATCTAAGCTTTCCATAATTATTTAAGAAAAATTATCATTATATGTTTGCGTAAGGTGAGTTTTAACATAACATATTTTTTCTAAATAGATCACTAAAAAAATATTTGCCCCTATTTAATTTTATGTTAGAATAAAATAAAAAGGGATAATTGGTGTACGATCTTGCTATAATTGGTGGTGGACCTGCAGGTTACGTAAGTGCCATTAAAGCTTCCCACCTAGGTTTAAAAGTTGCATTAATAGAAAAGGATAGACTAGGTGGAACTTGTTTAATTCGAGGTTGTATCCCTACAAAAACTCTTCTTACTCATGCATCCGTTTTAAAAACAGTTAAAACAGCCCATTATTTTGGAATACAAGTGGAAGGGTTTACTTTAGATTATTCTAAAATGAAAGAAAAAAAGGATTTAGTAGTTAATGAGCTAGTTGCAGGGATTGAAATGCTCATGAAAGCTTGCAAAATTGATGTTTTCGAAGGAATCGGAAGTTTTATTGATAATAAAACAATAAAAATTAAGGGTAGAGAGACAAAAACAGTTCAAGCAAAAAATATAATCATTGCAACAGGTAGCATTCCGGGAACCTTAGACCATGTTAAAGTAGATAAAACTCTTATCCATGATTCCACCTCCATTTTAGAAATTACAAAAATTCCAAAACACTTAATTATTATTGGTGGTGGATACATTGGCTGTGAATTTGCTTCCCTTTACCACGAACTTGGTGCAAAAGTTACAATTGTTGAAGTTTTTGATAAACTTGTATCTGCCCAAGGGGAAAAAATTGCCGATACACTTACCTTAAATTTTAAAAAAAGAGGGATTAATTTAATACTTGGAGTAAGTGTAAATAAAGTAGAAAATCTTCAAGATAAAGTTCTTTGTACCCTTTCTAATGGTACTACCTTAGAGGGAGATAGTATGTTAGTCTCAACAGGTAGGAAGCCATTTTCCGATAGGCTACATTTAGATGCAGTAGGTCTTGGAGTAAATGAGCGTGGATTTATAGCAGTAAATGAATATTTAGAAACTAATGTTTCAAACATTTATGCAATTGGGGATATAACAGGTAAGTCTATGCTTGCTCATTGTGCTTCCTATCAAGGGATAGTAGCAGCAGAAAATGTAGCTAATTACAAAAATAAAGCTGACTACTCGTGCATTCCTGCTGTTATCTTTACCGATCCAGAAATTGCAACAGCCGGCCTCACTTTAGAAATGGCACTTAAAAATGGAATAAACGCAAAATCGGCTGTTTTTCCATTTAACGCTCTTGGAAAAGCTAAAGCTTCTTTAAAAGAAGATGGTTACGTCGAGATTGTTTTTGGAGAAAAATACCACCAAGTATTAGGGGGATCTGTAATTGGTGATAACGCATCCATTTTAATTGCAGAAATCTCTCTTGCGATAAAAAATGAGCTAACATTAGAGGCAATTGTTTCTACCATTCACGCTCATCCAACTATGAGTGAAGCTTGGGCAGAGGCTGCTGAAGTCGGTTTAAATCATCCTATCCATTTACCAAAGAAAAATAAATGAATAAAAATCCACTTCTAGTAATAAATAATAAACAACCTCTTCCATCTTGGCTACATCGAAAACTTCCAAATAGATTAGAATATAGTGTTACCGATGAGCTGATAAATGAAAAAATGCTATCTACAGTTTGTGAAGAGGCAAAATGCCCAAATCGATTTGAATGTTACAGCAAAAAAACTGCAACTTTTTTATTACTTGGTAAAATATGTACAAGAGCTTGCGGATTTTGTCAAATTGGCTTTTCTAAAACCCCACCACCGCTTGACCCACTAGAGGGGGAAAAAGTTGCCCAATCGGTAAAAATTTTAGGGTTAAAACATACTGTATTAACTCAAGTTGCCCGCGATGACTTAGAAGATGGTGGTGCTTTATCTATTGTAAACACAATTAATGAGATAAGAAAATTAAATCCAAATTGTACAGTTGAAGTACTAACATCTGATTTTTTGGGAAATACAGAAGCTTTGGATTTAATTTTAAGCGCAAAACCTGAAATTTTTAATTATAATATTGAAACAGTACAAAGATTAACTCCAAAAGTTCGACATAAAGCTACCTATGAAAGAACTTTAAATATCTTAAAAAGAGCAAAAGATTCTGGTAATGCAATGTTCACTAAATCAGGTTTAATGCTGGGACTTGGAGAAAGTGATAAAGAAATTGAAGATACTCTTTATGATTTAAAAAATGCAGGAGTATCTATTGTTACAATTGGCCAATATCTTCAACCTTCGAAGGGTAAATTGATTGTAAAAAATTATATTACCCCAGAAAAGTTTGCAAGTCTAAAAGAATTCGGAGAAGGGATAGGGATAGATTTTATATATTCAGGGCCATATATCCGATCAAGTTACAATGCTTCGGAAGTTTTTGATAGGGTCAAAGTTAAAAACTCTTTGCCTAAAGTTTAACGTTCAGGTATAATTTTAGATATGGATCACCCTTTATTAAATGAAATAGACTTAGAAATTTTAATGCATAAAGATGCTCATTTTGGTGGCAGCTTTCAAACAATGATTGAATATTATGAAGAAGATGGTATCGGAGTTCAAGAAGAATTTGAAATTGAAAGGATAAAGGATCTTTCTCTTATAGATAAAGATGGGCACCTTTCTGAAGATATTCTCCCTGAAGTTGCTAA
>JBIKKN010000176.1:0-2681 GCA_044360335.1 Chlamydiia bacterium
TTTAAAAGAGTAATCAAAAAGCTTACAAATTCCTTGTACATGTATTTTTTGCACCCTAGATAAAATTGTTTTTATTAGATCTTGATATTTATCAGTAACAAGAAACAGCTCAAAATTTTCTGGAGCATCCTCTAATGTTTTTAATAAAGCGTTTGCGTGTACGGCAAGCATTCTATCTGCAGATAAAAGAGCTATTATTCTAATTTTACCATTAAGGGGGGGTAAAGAGCTCTCTTTTACTATATTTTGAATCGTCTCCATTGAATAAAGATAAGTTTTAGATGTAGGAAGTGCTTCTTGGTAATCCCCATGTGATAATAAAATTTCTAAATTTTTTACCCCTAAAAGCTCTTTTGCGTCATTTCGCACCTTTTCTAAAATACTATCAAAATCTTCTCCATAATATAATTTTGGCACTCCCATAAAAAATTCTCTTTAATTTAAATCCATATAAAAATCTAACTTTTTTATGGCTTGCTCATATACCTGCTCTTTTGTGTCTTTTGCATCAAGAACAACCACTCTTTGAGGATTTTTTTTTGCAATCATTAAATACCCTTGTCTAACCTTTTTATGAAAAGTAATATCTTCACTTTCTAAACGATCTTTAGATCTTGTAATTCTTTCAAGAGCAAACTCTGGAGCAACATCTAAATAAAATGTTAAATTTGGTATTAAACCTTTTGTGGAGATTAAACTCATATTTTCTACCTGCTCTAAAGAAATAAAACCCCTTCCCCCTCCTTGATAAGCAACAGATGAATCAGTAAATCTATCACAAAGGATAATTTTACCATCTGCTAAAGCTGGAAGAATTATTTTTTCTACATGGTAAGCTCTATCTGCTAAATACAAGAAAAGTTCTGTTTCAGCTGAAATATTACTTTTTATATCAAGTAAAGTGGATCTTATATTTTTACCAAAATCTGTAGCCCCTGGCTCAAAAGTAGTGAGTACTTTTTTCCCTTTAGAGGTTAAATAATTAGAAAGGCTTTTTATTAAAGTGGATTTACCAGCTCCCTCTCCACCTTCAAATGTTATAAAAAAACCTTTCTGCTTCATTAAAATTACTCTTTTACCTCTACCTCATCTACAGCTGTGATATTTTCTATTCTTTGTAAAGCTACAAGAGTATCATCAATATCTAGTTGAACAATTTTCACCCCTTGTGTAGATCTTCCCATAACACGAATATCCTTCATAGAGGTTCTAAGAGTTTGACCAGAGCTTGACATCATCAAAGCGCTATCTTCATCTGTGATTGTTATAGCACCTACTACTAATCCATTTCTTTTGTTTGTTATAATAGAGCGAACCCCTTTTCCACCACGGTTAGTTTGTCTAAAGTCAATCACTTTAGATCTTTTTCCATGTCCGTGCTCACACACAATAAGTATTGAATCTGTTTCTTTTACAACCACACAAGATACTGCATAATCATCTTCACTTTTTAATGATACCCCTCTAACCCCTCTTGCAGTTCTTCCCATTGCTCTTACAAGAGATTGTTCAAATCTAACTGCCATCCCGTGTCTTGTAAATAGCATAATTTGATCAGACTCTTTTACAAGTTTTGCAGAAATTACTTTATCCCCCTCATCAATAGAAATTGCATATACCCCATTTTTTCTTGGAGAAGAAAAACTATCTAATAAGGTTTTTTTGATAACACCTTTTTTTGTAGCAAGTAATATGGATGCTTCTTGATTAAAATCTGTTACCCTTAAAACTGCAGCAATTTCCTCTTCCTTTGCTACCCCCTCTAGTAAATTAACTAAAGCTTTTCCTTTAACCTTTCTTGAACCCTCTGGCACTTGCCATGCTTTTAACCAATAACATCTACCAAAACTTGTAAATACAAGCAAATGATCATGGGTGTTTGCAACATATGCGTTTTTTAAGCCATCTTCATCTTTTCGCATATCAATACCAATTACACCATGTCCCCCTCTTTTTTGCTCTCGGAAAGTATCAATTGGCATACGTTTGATATAATCGTCTGTGGAAATTGTAATAACAACAGTTTCATTAGGTATTAAATCTTCCATTTCAAGCCCCTCTTCTTCAAGTGGCGCAATCGTAGTCAACCTTTTATTTTTATCAAATTTTTTAATATCTTCTAATTCATTTTTAATAATATCTCTAACCATTTGCTCTGAGGCTAAAATTGCTTTAAAATGTTTGATCTTTTCTAAAAGATCTTCATATTCTTTTTCAATTTTTTCTCTTTCAAGACCAGTTAATTGGTATAAACGGAGCTCTAAAACTGCATCAGCTTGCCTTTCAGAAAAATCATACTTTTCAACAAGAGCAAGTTTAGCCTCCTTTTTATCAACACTTTTTTTAATAAGATTTACTATCTCATCAAGTTTATCTAACGCTTTTAAATATCCTTCTAATAAATGGGCGCGAGATTCAGCTTTATTTAACTCAAAACGTGTTCTTCTACGAATAACTTCTATTCTATGATCAATCCAACAAGTTATCATATGTTTAATATTCATAACTCTTGGAAGACCATTATCAAGAGCTAACATATTACAACCAAAAGTCACCTGAAAATCGGTAAATTTATAAAGTTGATTTACAGTAACATCAGGAATTTCTCCCCTTTTTAACTCTAAAACTACACGAAGACCCTCTCTATCTGACTCATCCCTAATATCTGCAACCCCTGTCAT
>JBIKKN010000177.1:0-2679 GCA_044360335.1 Chlamydiia bacterium
TATAAAATATATTTTATAAAAAATATAATTATAGTTAATTATATTTTTTTATAAATATTAAGTTAGTTATTATAATTTTTTAATAAAAAATCGATTATAAAAATATTTAATATAGAGAGTTTTTTGAAAAATTAATATAATAATTTTTAATAAAATTTATTTTCTATAAATAAATATATACATTCAATGTCAAATTTAAATTTAGGTATATTTGATAACCTTGCAGGATATCTTACCGCTGCCATTACTGAATGCCCAGGAGGTGTTCAGAATTGTCAAGCCGCAGATAAAGTATGCAATAAATATTTTTTACAAAAATACTATCCATCCAAAAATCTTACAAATGCAAGAAATGAAGATGTTACTGCTGCATTTACAAATTCCATAGCTAAATTAGGACAAAAATTAAGACAATTAGATATTTCTGTCGGTTCTGTACCTTCTTTGAGTAAATTGTTACAAGATGAAGCTGGAAAATTAATAACCAATGCTTCTGTTACTTCTACGGATGCAACTCTTGGAAAATTAGCCACTGGTTTAAACGTTGCCTTATTACAAGGTACTAGGGCTGATGGTGGCTCCACCGGACTCGAGAACATGAAATTAAATTCTACATTTCAAACTGATTTAATGACAGCTTTTGAAACAGTTATTACAACTGCACCTTTATCAATGGATGAAAAAGCAAATGCCAAACTGTGTTTGACAGCTGATGCCAGCAGTAAATCGCCCAAAACTTTGACAAAATGTACAAAATTAGATTTAGATGTTGCAATTCCATCTATAAAATTAGCAATGAGTGGAACTGCTGGATCCGTAGCGGATAAAGATGGATCAATTCAATCTGTGAGAGAAGAAGTTAAAAAAACTGTATTATCTTGGATTACTGCATGGATTAGCGCTAATTATGATGTAACTGCATTAACTGTAACTGGAACAGCAGATGAATCCAAAAAGGTTCTATCTGCTCTTCATTCCGGTAATATTTCTTTCGAAGAAAAAAAATTATTTGATGAATTCTTTCTTATTATGAAAAATGTAGCAGGGTCTTGGCAAAAATGCTCAAGTAGCGAAATAGATCCAGCAAAATTAGGAGACTTCCGTTTGAACTTACAAATGGTTGAAATAAATATCGGTTCAGCAACTCCCACTAAACTACCCACTATTGTTAAATATTTACCAGTACTCGAAAAAGGTACAAGAGTGAGATATAATGATGGCAACAAAGTTATTACAAGTGCAGATGGTTTAACATTAAGACAGTTATTTTCTAATGCTTATACTGATAATAAGGCCGCAATAGAAGCCTTGTTGCCAGGTTTCGATTTCAACAGTCCCACTGATTTACAACCTGACTTGGAATTATTAATGAGAGGTATTATTTTACAAAGTACTACGCCTACTGCACACGTTTCTGATGCTGATACAGAGCAAATTGCAGAAGTTTTAAAGAAAACTTGGCAAAGAATTGGTGCAAATACATGGAGACATACATTAGATGATGGAAGTGTAGTGACACTTAAACCAGATACTCCAGAATTTAATGAAGAACTTGCAAGGGAAGTAAGTAACTGTGCTTCTGTCGGATTTACTAATGATGCTGTCCAATGTGCAGCCTTCTTAAAGAATGTTGCTCTTGAAAACCATGAACAATTAGCACAAGTTGCTCTGAAAATGACAGATGACGTTGCTGCTGAAACTGTTAGAAATTTACATCCTAAATTTGCTCTTGCTATTCTCAAGGCTTTTGGATTCCACCGAAAGGTATGTAAAGACAAAGTAGCCGGACGTCAATTAGAAAAGATGCAACGCGAATCAGAATGGATTGATAAATTTGTTGATAAGAAATTCAAAGATGTAGATACTGTTAAAAAAATCAAAGAAAACGTTAAATTAAGAAATTTCCTTGATTTATTGGCTCAACTAATAAATGCAAATCCTTCTATATTAAATGATGGTTTAGTCGTTGAAACTGAAGAAGGCAATGGTGAAATTATTGTACCTAAGGATTTAGCTTTAAGAAAAATTGCACCAGCTCAATCCAAAAAATCCGGTAAACCCGTTCTTGGTTGGGGAGAAATTCAATCCAATATGAACAAAGTATATGGTTCTTTTTCAAAGGGTTTAACTTTTGACGGAATGTCTACCAACTCACCTTTCGGTATGGATAACCTATTCCCCCAAATGAGCATGTTAACAGGTGCTAACGTTGTAAGAGGTTCTACTTTTGGTAGCATGATGGGTGGTGGAGATGAAGTTAAGGTTTTCATGCAAGATCATCAAACCGGACTTGAATATTCAAGAAATGTTCAAAAGATTATTGGTGAATTAGTTGAGAATTTACAAAGAAATTCTAATAAGACATTATCTGATGCTGAAGTTAGCTCAATTGGTAAGAAGCTTAAAGATTTTGAAATGTTAGAAAGAGATTTATTCGAAACTGCTTGGAACATTCAAAAATATTCTCAATTACTCAAGATTGTTGAAGTAGAAAACAGACCTGAAATTATTTCAGTTTCGCACGTTGAGAAATACGTCTCTAAATACAATCATTTATTAAATAGATATGATAAGACAGGAAGCAGCTTTAACACTTTGATTTCTTTATTAAAAGATTGCTGTGAAGGTGGTGAAGAATCTGGTGAAAATTGCAAAACCTTATAAATAAAATAAAATAAA
>JBIKKN010000179.1:0-2666 GCA_044360335.1 Chlamydiia bacterium
ATTTTTGTGTATGGTGAGTTATCACAGAAATATTGCTTATTATTTTGAATCATGTTACTTCCTTTTAAAAGGAGGGTAACTATGCCTTTTAAATTTTCTAAAGATAAATGGCTCATTTTAGCTGCAATGATTTGTGGTCTTTCGATGGTTTTTTTAGATTCTTCCATTTTACCAGTTGCTTTACCTACGATCCAAAAATATCTTAAAATTTCAGATATAAATTTACAATGGATTGTAAATTTATATTTTTTAGGTAATGCTGGATTTGTTATTTTGGGGGGCAAGCTTGCCGATATTTATGGTCCAAAAAAAACATTTATGGCCGGGCTTATTATTTTTGCAGTTTCATCGATTTTTGGGGGAATTGCAATTAACTCTGCTTGGCTTTTTGTTTCTCGCGCTTTGCAAGGGTTTGGAGCAGCCCTGCTTGCGCCATCTACAACAGCTATTATTTTTGCAACCTTTGGATCTGATCAAAGGGGAAAAGCTCTTGGAATTTCTGTATCTATTAGTTCTTTATTTTTAATTTTAGGTCCTGCCATTGGGGGTTTTTTTACTCAATACCTTTCTTGGCGTTTAATCTTTTTTATTAATATCTTCATAAGTTTAATAGGAGTTTTTTTAACTCTTAAATTTGTACCAAATTTTACCGGTAGCAAAGCTAAAATAGATTATATAAGTTTAATATTTTTTGCCGGAGGCTTAATATTAATAACTTTAGGGGTTATGCAAAATAAAAAATTGGGTTGGGATAGCTTTCAAGAGCTTGGTTTTTTTTCCTTAGGGATTACTTTTATGATTTTATTTTATATAAATTATAAAGTACAAAAAAATAAAGAACCTTTTTTTGATTTTTCTTTATTTAAAAGCGTTGATTTTTTAGTGGGCAATATCCATGCTTTTATCATCCAATTTATTTTAATGAATTCGGTATTTTGGGCAGTTTTTTTCCAAGAGGGGATGGGCTTTTCTCCTTCAAAGGCAGGTATTTTAACCCTTATTTCCACACTTCCTGTTTTAATTACTGCTCCTTTGGCTGGATTTTTAACAGATAAATATGGGAGAAAACTACCAACTTTTATTGGTTTTTCTGGCTTAATGATTGCTTTTTCTTGTTTGCTAGTTTTTTTAAATACTAATAATTTTTTATTATTAACAGCCGCTTTAATTTTTTATGGTTTAAGTGTTTCTCAAGTTTTAACTCCTATTGCAGGATTTATAATGGGATCTGCGCCAGTTGAAAAAAGGGGGCTTGCATCAGGAATTTATAATACTTTGAGATTTTCAGGAGCTACAATGGGTATGGCTTTTTTTGGAGCAGTCTATACAGGGGAAGAGCAAAATGTTTTAAAAACATATATAGAAACTCATTTTAAAAAAATAAACAAAAAACAGCAAGAAGAGATAAACTTGATCTTTAATGGGATAAAAAACTCCTCAAAGGAGGGTTTAAAAGTAATTGAAATTAAAGAACAAGCAAGGATTGCAGCCTTTAATGGAATTAAAAAATTATCTTTTATTTCATTAGTCTTGCTTATTATTGGATTTACCCTTATTTTCCTGGAAAAGGGAAAAAAGACTGCTGTATAAGGAATTTCTATGTATTTAAAGGTTTATTTTTTATTAGTTTTTTGTTTTTTTTCAAATATTTTGGAAGGGGCCGAACCTATTACTGTGTTAAAAATCCCCTCTACAAAGTATAACTCCAATGCTAGGTTAAAAATTACTTCTCCAAAAATTTTAAAGAAAAATTCCCCTATTTTAGTGCTTGTTTCTAATTTTCCAATTGGAGTGGATGCAAAATCTCAAGCATTAGAAGAATTAAAAGTTCCTATAAATCAGTCAGGATCTAAGGTTCTCCTTCTTTTTAATAATGGAAAGAGGGTTTATGTAACAAAAGACGATGTAAACCTCCTTATTACTCAAAGAGATTATTTTAATAAACGCTTTAGGGTGACTATTCCCTCAGCGATATATAAAGAAATATATGAATCTAATTTTCTTATTTATAGTATGTTAGTTAACTGTTATGGGGAAACTATTAAAACGGAAAATGCTTTTTATACAGATGTGTATTCTTTCGGTGATGAAAAAAGCGGTTTACCTTTAATAGAAAAGCAGCTTAAAGAACCTTTTATTGTTTATAATGAACCATATGGGCAAATAGATAGTGGATCTGTTTTGCTTGATTTTTACGTAAAAAATGTCATTATTTCCTCTAGTGAATATAAAGTAGATTTGTATGTGGATGGGGAAAAAATAATTAGGATATATACTTGGGAACCTTATGTAATAAAAAACTTACCAAAAGGTAAGCATGATATTAGAATTGAGTTAATTGATCCATCTGGAAAGATAGTAAAAAATCCAATTTCTGTGAATTCTTCTACAGTTTATGTGAAGTAAATTTTATTGTTTTACCCTTAATTTTTAGCAGTTTAAGCTTTATTTTATAAATTTCTTGCAGATATTTATCTTATTTGCAGTATTGAGGTTGTATATAGTGCACTTAAGTAACTATATATATAAATAGATAAGATAGGAGTATATAATGAAAGATGGTTGTTGCCACCACAATAAATGGATGGGTTTATTTTACGCAGCATTTGGGGTATTTTTTTTAGTAGCTAACTTAGTTCCTGCACATATGGAAGTATTGAAATACT
>JBIKKN010000015.1:0-9964 GCA_044360335.1 Chlamydiia bacterium
GTATTTTTAGTTAAACCCCAACGTTTTTGTTTAGCTAAATAAATGGTTGAAAGACCACTTCTAAATAAAGCTTGATGGGCCTCTTTTTGATCTTTAAAGGAGAGGGCAATTTTTGAGTATTCTTCTATTGCTTCTTTAAAATGTTTGGAAGAGAAAAAAGTATTTGGAACTGCTAAACAGCCAGCAGATTTTTTATTTGACGATGTATAAATATCAATTTTATTCAAGGTAAAATGCATATCTTCACAAGAAAAGCCAACCCCTGTTCCAACAATTGGTAGGTAATCCTCATAAGAAAAAATCTTCTCTTCATTTATAAACAAAAGGATCAGCTGATCTTTTTTTTCAATGCTAATATCTGATAGTTTCTCCTCTTGAATAAAACAATCTCCCTTTTCAAAAAGAATGACTTTATTTCTTTTTAAGCAAACTCCTGGATGATTTTTTGATCCAATATGAATGCTATAGCCATCTTCTAAATCATTTCTATCCTCTTTATCAGGTATGTTAAAGCAAAAATTTATCCCGGCAGAATGTTGTTTTAAACTAAGAGAGCAGTTGATTTTTTGATTTCCTAATACCTTTTCTTTTGCAATCATTAGATATTTCCAAGAAAGGGATTTGTGGCCAAAACCAAAAGAGGAGAGGTTGGAAGATAAGATGTTTTCTTGTAATTCCCAATCATCAGCTTTTGTTATGTCTAAAGTTTTTTTGTATATCCATGAAGGGTTGCCCTCTTCATATTCTTCAAGTGCAAGGAGTAATTCATTTACGTTTTTAAACCGCTTTTCAGGTATGTCATGAAGGCATTTTTTTACAATATCACTTAATTCTTCAGATATATTTCTAAAAGGGGCAGCCTCGAGTAAATTCAGTGGCCTTTGGTATTTTTTAGAAAGTTTGTACTCTTGCATAGTGCGTCTATGAAAAGGCATGCGAAGGGTTAAAAGTTGATATAAAATAACCCCCAATGAGTATATTTCAGAAGATACAGTTGCCTTTTGCCCTTTTATTCTTTCAGGGGGAAGGTATGGAAGGGTGCCAAAAATCTTTCCAGGTCTTGTTAAATCTTGATTCATGGAAAATGTCAAAATAGATGGAACTTTTCCCTCTTCTTTATCATCTACATGGGTTGCAAGCCCCCAATCTACAATATATACTTGGCCATAGTTTCCCACTAAAATATTTTCAGGTTTTAAATCTCTATGTAAAAAACCTTTTGTATGGCAGTAGTAAACACCATGGCATACATTTTGAAAAATACGAATCAAAGAATTTACTGACCAAGAGGAAGATCCATCTTTTTCCTCCGTTACACTATCTCTTAAAATTTGCTTTAAAGTTTTTCCTTCGACGTAAGGCATTGTATAATAAAGTTGATCCCCATCTTTATGAGTTGCATACACAGGTATTATAGAAGGGTGAAATAAACTCGAGGTAATTTTTACTTCTTTATCAAATCTATCTTTAATAATTTGATGGTGCACAAGGTCAGATCTTGCCCTTTTTATTACAATTTTTCTTCCTAAAATAGGGTCTTTAGCAAGAAATGTTTCCCCCATTCCCCCTAGAGCAATCCTACTTATGATTGGGTACTCACCAATTTGCATAGGAATTTTTTGTTCTTTTTCTTTTGACGTCACAAACCTTACCTTAATTTATTCGTATTGTAACAAATCCTTATATTTAGCTACAATCAGTATACATTATGACAAAGAAAATTTTACTCACAGGGGATAGACCAACTGGCCCATTACACATTGGTCATTACATAGGTTCATTAAAAAATCGTGCTCTTTTGCAACAGCATTTTGAATCTTATATTATGGTGGCAGATGCTCAAGCTATCACAGATAACTATGATAATATAAATTTGATTAAAGAAAATATATATGAGGTGGTAGCCGATTATTTAAGTGTTGGGATAGATCCATCATTTTGTAATATTTTTATTCAATCTAGAATAGGGGAGCTTTCAGAGCTTACCCAATATTTTTTAAACCTTGTTTCTATAAATAAAATTGGGCATAACCCAACAGTTAAGGCAGAATGCAGGCAAAAAGGTTTTAATGAAAGTGTTCCGGCAGGTTTTTATCTTTATCCGGTTTACCAAGCAGCAGATATTTTAGCCTTTGATGCAAATGTTGTGCCAGTTGGAAGGGATCAAGCTCCAATGCTTGAGCTAACAAGGGAAATAGCTTCAAAATTTAATGCTGGGTATGGAAAAAATATCCTTGTTTTACCTGAGCCTATTTTTCCAGAAATTGAAATTAACTTACCTGGAATTGACGGCAATAAAATGTCTAAATCTTTGGGTAACGCTATTTACTTAAAAGATACAAAGGATGAAATTGCTAAAAAAGTTAAAAAGATGAAAAGTGATCCTTCTAAATTAACTGTAGATACCCCAGGTGATCCTGAAAAAGCGCTTGCTTTTACTTACCTTGACCTTTTTGATAAAGATAAAGATGGATTAAGTAGCTTAAAAATAGCCTACCAAAAAGGTGGCATTGGCGATGGGGCTGTAAAAGAAAGGGTAATTGAAGTGTTAAATGCTTTTATAACCCCAATCAGAGAAAAAAGAGCCCATATTATCGCAAATAAAGCACTGATTGAAAAAGTTTTAAGGGATGGGGAGAAAAAGGCTTTAGAAAAAGCTAGTATAACTTTAAAAAGATGTAAAAAAGCAATGGGAATAGACTACCCTTTTTTTAGTTAAAAGATATTTTTATTTTGGAATGGTTATAAAATAAGCGGTAACAAATTTAGATATCAAACTTAAACAAGCTGTTAAAAAACTTCCCCAAACAATATCAGTAACTGTAACTATCCAAGGCCAACTTTTTAATGTTGCTTGATTTGTAAGATCATACGTTCCATAAGTTACCATTCCAAAAAGTAATCCTAAAGATAAAAGCTCTAAAAAATTTGTGTTCTGTCTTAATGCAGGCAATACAACAAAGACATTAAGGGCAATCCCATAAAGGATATAAAAAATAATAGCTGGTAAAATCTCCATATCACCTTTCAAAAGATGACCAATATTTGGAATATAAAAACGTTTATACATCAAAAATAGCCAAAATCCATCTATCACAATCATAGAAAGAATAATTACAAAAAAGGAAAAAAAAGCTGTTTTCATATTACCTCTACTTTAAAATCTATTCCTCTACCTTAAATAAATTTTTATTTATACACAAGAAGTTTACTCTCTAGCAAACTTTAGTTTGCAATAGATAAAAAAATATTAAAAAGTTTTGAAAAATTAAGAGGTATTAAGTATAAAGTAGGAAAAACAAGGGTTTATTAGTGGAGTTATTTTTCCAAAGCTTTCTGCCTACGGCCAAAGAGATTTTTTTGCTGATAAAAAAGAAGAGAAAAGTAAAGATCAGTTTGAAGGAAGATGTTTTATTTTTTGTAGAGGTAAAATCTCTTTCAAAAGAGGAGATGGAAGAAAGCTCAAAAGCTTTTTTTAGTTTTATTAAAAAAAAATCCGGGAATCTTCATATAGAAAATTTACAACCTTTAGAAAAAGGTGCACTTGTCGAAACGGTTTTTGTTTTTGAGCGCTACATAAATTTTTTATGGCCAAAATATAGTCTTGTTAAAGAGAATTTAGAAAAAGAGCTTTTTAGTTTAAAATTAGGATCTCTTGTGCCTGTAAGTTATATAGAAAAAAATACCGAAGATATAAAATTTATAAGGGATAACAGTTTGGAAAAAATGATTTTTTATCATGGAATTTGTTTATCTTTTGATCCAGAAAAAGGGGTAGGTATCCCAATAAAAACTTTAAATTGTATCAAACACATTGTTTTTTTTAGTTATCTAAAAAAATATACTTTAGCTTATCAGACAAAGTTTTATTTTGAAGGGGAATATTTATTTTCTTTGAATAAGGAGGGTAAACTTGTTAAACCCTTAAAAATTAAAAATGGAGCATTTGTATGCTGTAACCAATTTTCTCCATTTATTACCTATCTAAAAGGATATAAAGAGCCATCTTTGGAAGTATTTTATAAAAATAAGGAATGTTTTATTCAGATTCATGATGGAGAGGGAAGGGTATATCGATTTGGTTTTGAAAATAAAAAGGTAGTAAGCCCAGATAAATATGCATACAAAGAAACCTTAGATTTTAATCATTTTGCATTTACTATATCCAAAGAGCAAACCCAAGCTTTAATAGAGGAGCTATTAAAAGAGGGTATGGTGGAAAGTTTTTTAAAAATTTTAGATGGAGAAAAAATACCTGATAGCTATTTTTCTTTTGGAGAAAAAGTATTAAGTTTTTTAACTATGCCAAAATTATTACTAAAGGCATTTTCCGGTAAAATTCCTTTAAAAAGTATATACACCCCATGGAAACTAAAAAAAATAAATTTTAAAAATATAGAAGGGTATTATAGAAGAAGAATTTTTTATATATAATAGTCGATGCTTTTTGAATGAAAAAAAGACTTTTTGCGATAGTGAAATTCTTGAGCTTAAAAAACAGATAGAAAAATCTTATGACTATCTTCACTATAGAAATATAGAGAGTATGCAAGAGGATGTTTTTGTTAAGTTCAAAGAATATGTGGAAATTTTAGAGAAAAAAGCAAATTTTTAGATCAAATACTTGCTATAAAAACAGGGGCAAAAGTTCCGCTACTTTATTTTACAGAAAATAAAAAGGCAAAAGATTTTTTTGAGATTAATAATTTTGGCAATATATTTTTTACCTCGAAAGTTACGGCAAGGTATGACTCTTATATGGGGCTTTTACTACCTATAGAAATTACAAAACAAACAGTTAGTTGGTTTGAGTGGGAGAGTTTTTCATGGAAGAAAACAAAAGATGGATACACAGTTAAAAGAGATAATCTAACTTTATTTAAAACAGATACAAAGAAGAAGTTAACAGAAGATTACCATGTGCTTATGTTTGGTATTGCTAATTACAATAAAATTAAATCAGCAAATCTTCGTCCCTTTAAAAAAATTAATAATACCTTAAACCAATGTTTTCTTGATGTTAAAGTTACCTATGCAAGCAAAAAAAGGATTGGGTCTTCTTATGTATTTCAAACCCATGTGTATATGGAGTTAACAGATAAGGAGGGTTTTGTAAAATCTTTTGGCCAAGATATCTTTGATCATATTGAAAGAACCCCTTTTTATGGATTTTTTAGGGCAGGGGAAAGTTCTTCTATTTTATGCTCTCCAGATCCGGCAACTTATTACCCACATAATTTTCGTAAAATTAATGTGATTAGATTTTTTGTATCACAAAAAGAATACGATAGAATTATCTCCACAGTAGAGGGGGATAAATATAACAAACAAAGAATTGCAGAACTTTTAAAAGGTAACTGCGTAAGTTATACAGCAAGAATTCTTAAACTTTGTTTGAATTATGAAATTAAAACAGATCTTTCTTTGATTGAAAGCCTTTTTAGGGAAGTTGCTCCAAAAAAATATGGGGAAAAAATAAGAAAATGGAGCAATAGTATGAAAAGCAAATCTAAATGGTTGGTAGCTGCAATATATTGCTTTCCCCCTTTTTATTTGATCTCTTTTATTTTAGGGCTAATTATTAATGTAAGTGCCATTTGCGGTTTTAAAAATCATAAGCAGTATAATCTCATAGACTCTTTATTTAGGCCCTGGAAAATTAGATGTGACATCCCCCGTATAATGTTTGATGTGCTTAATAAATATACTAAGGATGGGGGAGAAATAGATAGGAAAAAATACCCTTCTGGCTCAATCTTTAAATGATTTCTCTTTTTCTTCGATGCTTTCTATGATAGTGTTTTCTTCCATTTCTGGCTCTTTTATAGCATAAGGGTTTAAAAACTCACGAAATAAGATCATCAAAGCAGAGGTTAAAAAAACCACAGGTAAAATGATCGACCAATCTATATCGTAGGAGGATATTAAGAACAATCCACCAAAAATAGATAAGGATACGACCATATCATAAATTCTCCCTGATAAAAATTGACGAAAGGCTAAAGGAGCTCCAATTGTAATGTAAATATATGGATACCAGTAACCTGTGAAGGAGTTTATAGCAAGAAGGATAAGCAACAAAGCAGAAGATATGGCCGATGCCCTCTTTTTGGATGTTTTTAAGTGCATATTCCCCCCTCTTTATACATTAATATAAAAGATAAGTTATTATAAAATCTATTTAAATTTGAAAAAAATAACAATTATGCTATAATTAATTTATTAGTAATAAAATATATATAGGAAAGGTTAAAGATGATAGACTTCTCAGGCATAGTTCATATACAAACTACTGGTTTTCATGGTTTTATAGAAAATTTTTTAAATGTTGGGGGAAAAGAATTTCAAAAAGTAGAGCAGGGGTATCTTTTTAAAAAAGAGGAAAAGATCAACATTCCAAAAATAATAGCTTTAGCTTTCTTTTTTATTCTAACTATCCCTGCCTTAATCGCCCTTGCAATCTGTAGAGCAGGGTTAGACAAAAATCCAATCTGCAAAAAAATAGACGGTGGCAGAGAATTAGATTTGGACGGAGTGTCTTTTCCTGGTCAGGGTAGAATTGAATTGGAAGCTCCTACAAAAACTGGGGGAAATGCTCCTTCGTATGGCGTAAGAATAGGTCAAGGGGATGGATTAGTTGTGGCTGATTTAAATTATTCTTCAACCTCTAACTTAAAGAAAACAGCAGAAAAATTATTGGCGGGTTATAACTCTGGTGTTGAGGGGTGGCTTTTTGTGCCGCCTAAAAATATAATTGATAGAGACGAAGATATAATTGCAAAAGCAGGCGGGGTTTCATTTGAAGGAGAGGGAAGGTGGAAAATACATGTTAGTATTGATCCTACCAAAATGGAACAAGCAATACCAATATTAGTAGAAATTTTACACTCTGAAGATGCTCCGCTTTTAGGATTTAAAATGCAAAGTAAAGCAAACTTAGACGGGGTACATCAAATAGGAAAAGAGCTTGCTATCATTTTTAATGAGGAAAGCGAAAATGGAGATCTAAAAGATATTAAAAAATGTTTAACTACATTGGCAAAAAGGTTGAATAGCGCTTCTATTAAACCTGAAAATGGGGTTGTTTTAACGGCAAAAACAGTAGATATTATTTCAAAGGCAGCTGAAGATAAGCAAATTATGGAGAAGGAAAATCTTGAAAGGGGAAAATTTGATCGGCAAATTGCAGCCTCCGAAGAATTAGCATATTTTCATTATAGAGATGAGGGCTGTATTCCTATGTTAGATAATGAGATTAGAGATTTAAGAGGGATTCCTGGTATATTCTCCCGATCAGATATAATGACATTAGTTGAAAAAAATCCTGACTATGCACATAATCCCAATCGTGCAAAAGATCCATTTTTAAAATTAGAAATAAAATAAAAAATAGAGAAATAATTTTATTTAATCTTCTAAAGCAGTGTCTTCTTCAATAGGGTTGTCATCAAAAAAGACTCTAGGGACAAATGCTAGCTTTATGATCTTTGTTTGAGGAAAAAATTCTGAAAGAAGTTTTGCAGTAGATTTTCCGCTGCTTGCAATTTCTTCTGCAGAAAGTAAACAGATGCCAACGCCATGACCTTTTCCGTAGCCTGTAAATTCTATTCTTTCTTCAATAAGCTCTATAGCAAAGTCATTACTTTGGAGCCTTGTTTTGCCAAGGAGAGTTTGAAGGTCTATA
Organism: Chlamydiia bacterium; assembly: GCA_044360335.1. Classification (GTDB taxonomy): domain Bacteria; phylum Chlamydiota; class Chlamydiia; order Chlamydiales; family 2-12-FULL-49-11; genus JAJACQ01. Next base: position 7,685 of record JBIKKN010000015.1, read on the forward strand.
AAGGTTAGTTCACGAAAGGTTAGATTTTTACCCAAGATTCTTAAACCATAAGTTTTATCTGTAGAGCTATCTTTGAAAGGCTCAATAGATTCAATTACTTCAAGGCCTAAAAGGTTTGCAAATTCCTTTTTAGAAATACTACACTTCCATCTGCTATCTGCTCGTTTTTTCTGTGCAAAAGGGGCAAAAGTTCCAGGTGGAGAGTCGGCATCTTTTCGAAAAATAGTTTTATAAGAGGCAGTTTTTCCCGCGCAATCTTCTGTCCAAGAGGTGGGAAAGGGGCGGTTATTATAAAGCATAATAAGATCTTTTGTAGCATCAACTGCTGAATCGGCTGAAGAGTTGATCATAAGGGTAGAGGAGCCAAAAAAATTATGTTCTTCTGCTTTAATATCCCAAAATGGATTTATAGATTTAGCAATTTTGTGATAGATGTCGGTACGAATTGCAATTGCTAGGGCTTCTAAAGTAGTTTGGTGCATATTTTTTTCTGAAAAATTTCCAGAGAGGATAGATTTTAGATAATGATCAACGGGAGTTTCAACCACTAGGCAAATTTTTGAAGCGATATCAAAAGCAGTAAGTTTACCTTTATACTGGATACCATCTATTAAAAATGTGGTGTTTGGGTCTTTTGCCCCAATTTCTATTTGGTGGATACCTTTGTATAATTTTCCCCAATGTATACCTTGAGAAGAGGTACTTAGATAAAATCTTTTTTTAAAGTAGGAGGAGGAAAGATTTTTATTTGTCATAGGATCTTTCACAGAAAAAGCCCCTTTAAATTCTATTAAAGCGCCATTTAAATCCTCATGAGTTAAAATCCTTAAGATTGTGTCTCTACCTTTGACGCTATCTTCTATTCTAGAAGATCCGTGTGTTGCAAAAATAAAAATAGGAAGGAAAAATAGAAAAATAATTTTTTTCATCTAAGGGCTCCTTTTGGTAATTTTTTTCCAAGGTGAGAGTATGCAAGGGGGGTAACTTCTCGCCCACGAGGACCCCGTTTTAAATACCCTTGCATTACTAAATAAGGTTCTTGAACAGTTTCTATAGTTAGTGGATCTTCTCCAATTGCTATTGCAATAGATTTAATTCCCACAGGACCGCCACCGTGGTGATCTATTATCCAACAAAGAAGTCGAATATCTATTTCATCTAAACCTTTTTGATCAATCGAAAGCATCTGTAAGGCTTTAATTGCATCTTTATCGGTTAGATTTTTTGTTTGTGTAGAATAAAAATCTCTTACCCAGCGAAGTAAATTGTTTGCAATTCTTGGAGTTGCTCTAGATCTTAATGCAATTTCTAGTGCAGCTTTTTCATCTATTTGCACCTTTAACACATCTGCTGATCTTTTTACTATTTGACAAATAGATGGTAGATCATAAAAATCAAGACGTACATTAAAAGGGAAACGTGTTCTTAATGGGGCAGAAAGCAGTCCAGTTTTTGTTGTAGCACCAACTAAAGTAAAAGGTTTTAGCTTTATATTTACGCTTTTTGCAGTGTGTCCTGAATCAATGATAATATCTAAACTAAAATCTTCCATCGCTTGATATAAATACTCTTCCACATTCTTAGAAAGTCTATGTATTTCATCAATAAATAAAATATCTCCCTCTTCCATATTGGTAAGGATCCCAGCAAGATCTGCAGCTTTTGTAATTGCCGGAGCTGAAGTTTGCGTAATAGAAGAGTTCATCTCTTTAGCTAAAATTAGGGAAAGGGTAGTTTTTCCAAGACCTGGAGGCCCATGAAATAAAATATGGGGGAGGGGTTCAGACCTTGATTTTGCTGCATTTGTTAAGATGTTTAGCCGTTTTAAAATACTGCTGTGACCTATAAATTCCTTTAAGTACTCAGGGCGGATTTTTTTCTCTATAGCTAAATCTTCTTTTAACTGTATTTTCATACTCTTTAGAGTAAGGAAAAACACCTTTAAATACTAGTTTTTATCCTATCAAATGTGATATATTTATAAAAAAATATAAGGAGGGGATATGTCTATACAACCTGATTCGTGGATAAAGAAAAAAGCAATCGATGAAATGATGATTTCACCATTTGTAGACCATTTGGTAAGGGAGCATGATGGGGAAAAAATCATAAGTTATGGTCTTTCAAGCTATGGTTATGATCTTAGAGTTTCTAATAAATTTAAAGTATTTACAAATGTAAACAATGCAACAGTTGATCCAAAAGGGTTCAATGCAAATGAATTTATTGAGGTAACAAGTGATGTATGTATCGTCCCTCCTAATTCTTTTGCTTTGGCAG
>JBIKKN010000016.1:0-9957 GCA_044360335.1 Chlamydiia bacterium
GGAACAATAGGAGCGTGCGTTCAATCAACCTTTGCAGATATTGCAGCTATTGCATTTTCCTCTATGTACGATGAGGGAGAAGAAAAATTTTTAAAAGCTTCCTACTATATTCCTACTATTGTAGAACATTTTTATAACCACCCTATTCCAAAAGGGACACTTATGAATATCAACTTTCCAGGCCATAAAAGGGAAGATATTTTAGGCTTTTCCCTTGCCACACAAGGAAAAAGCTTTTGGGATTTAAAAGTCGGTAGTGATACTTCCTTAAAAGGAACCATTAAATATCCATTAAAAGAAACTTGGGATTTGCATGAAGAAGACTTTAATAGTGACATCTTCCTTCTAAATCAAGGATATATTACTTGCGTACCTGTTCAAGTAGCCGATCTTACCAATCATAAACACCATAAAGAGCACGCCCCCCACTTTGAAGCTTTAAATAAACTCCACTTTAAAACTCACCTTAAGTAACTCACCTTAAGTAACTCACCTTAAGTAACTCACCTTAAGTAACTCACCTTAAGTAACTCACCTTAAGTAACTCACCTTAAGCAACTCACCTTACTCAAAAATAAAAGGTAAACTTAGATTTTATTCCTTTATTTTTTTGCAAGCGCCCTATCTAATTTGTGCAAGCCATCCTTTTGAAGGGAAAATAAAAGCTCTTTACACCCCTCAATGCTATAAAGACGTATGTATTCGCTACAAAGAGCTTCGCTATAAAAGCTTTCTGGATGAAAATCCCCCTCCTGCTCCTGCCACTTTTCTGCTTCTATCATTACTTCTACAAGCTTATTATATTTTTTTTTAATAGAACTTGATGACCTTTTTAAATCCTCTAAACTCTGTATTTTTTCAAGTTCCTCCACCAAAGTTTTTACAATACAAACCCCTTCAACTCTCCACTCAGAGAGGGTGGAGGGGTTGCAGCTACTCATTAAAAAAAATAGGGCTAGAAAAAAAAATCTCATAAGAAACAATTATACTTGCTAAATTATTTAGATCAAGGGTACAATGTTGCACAAATTTCACATTAGGTTAAAGGATAAGAGTAACCATCTGTGATTTTGGGCGTATAGCTCAGCGGTAGAGCACCTGTCTTACACACAGGCGGTCAGAGGTTCAAATCCTCTTGCGCCCATACTCTTTTTGCGGGAGTAGTTCAATTGGTTAGAGCACCAGCCTGTCACGCTGGAAGTTGAGGGTTCGAGCCCCTTCTCTCGCGAAATTTTCCCTAAGATGAGTTTTTAATTTGACAGATATGTATATAGATAGATATCTAAAGGTATGTGTTTTTCAGCAAAAGCAAGCTTTATTACAGCAGCAGCCCTTGGTATAACTTCTATCTACACCATTAAAAAGACTTATAAATCTAAAGATTTATCGTTTTTACTTATAGCTCTTATGCCACTATTATTCGGGATTCAGCAACTTAGTGAAGGCTTTATATGGCTTTTTCTTGGGAAAAATACAAACATCGATCATTTACTATCTGTTATTTTCTTATTTTTTGCCTTTTTTTTATGGCCTGTGTGGGTACCATTATCTCTTGGCATCTTTGAATATAAAAGGAGGAAAATGTTCTATATTATCGCTTTTATTGGCCTTATCTATGGCCTTTTCCTCTACGGCTCCACTATTTTTTATAACACTTCTTTTCATCTACACCTATGCGAAAAAAGTCTCTGCTACCAACTATACCATCCAATGTTTAATTATGCAGGGGTTACCATCTATTTAATATGCACAATCTTACCCTTTTTGGTGGCAAAGTCTAATACAATGAAAATATTTGGTCTTCTGCTTGCAATATCTGCCCAAGTATCGGCATATTTTTATATCCACGCATTTACTTCTGTTTGGTGTTTTTTTTCCGCAGCCCTCTCAATATACATAGCCTACATGGCATACCATCTTAAAAAGATCACAAAACAGACAAATTAAAGACTTTTAAATGCGTCAATTATGCACTGACGATGAGGGTTATTTTTTCGATTCCTTAATTCAATCAGGTTGTTGTCCTTTATCTGCTTTAGTGTAAATAAAGATTTATATTTATCCCAATCCAAAGAAGGGGCACACTTATCTATAGCATCTTTAAAATCTTCTTCATCTTGCTCCCTTAAATCATTATATGAAATTGCGTATAGATATCCCACTTGATATGCAATTAAATCATTTAAAAATCTAAGTGCTTCTTTCTCTTTTTTGTAAAATAAAACAATCTTTTCTTGAAAGATATTGTTTACTTCATTACTAATTATATAAAAATATTTAAAACAAACAATAGAAATAATCAATAAAAGACCTTCCCCTATTGCTAAAATAGGTGTAAAAACAAAGATTATAGGAAAACCAATAGCTAAAATTGGACAAACATAACCAAAAGTAAATAGAAATGCTTGCACAATCGACATCTTATATATAGTGTTTTCATAGTTGGAAATTTTATTTAGAGTTGGTATAAAATAATTTTTATACGTATTTTCAATATTTTCATATCTGCTAATAGTCTTTTTAAACTCTGGGCGTAGCTTTAAAAATCTATCTATTTTTTCTTGTTGAACCGCACCTGCCCCTAACATACCTATATATTCCCCTATCTTGATTATAAGTATATTAATATAAAATAAGATTAAATATAAATATATTATTAAAACTTTAGCTAGAGTGCAGCCAAATTTATCCTTTCCGCCATATAATTTTTAAAAAAACATTAAATTAATCACCTTACGCAAAAATGAAGATTTAGGCAGAGCCAAAACCTTCATTTTTGCGTAAGGTGAGTAAATTATTGAATATTAACACAATATTATTTTAAAATATTTTAAATGTTTATAATTTTAATAATATTTCTTCAAATTTCACTACAAGCAGGAAAGCAAGATATTCGTGCACTTTACCCCTCTATATGGGAGGAAATAAAAGATGATAGCCATTTTTTAGAGCCATCAAAAAATATAAAGGTAAAAAGAAGTTTATTGAAAATAAGGGAAGATTCCCTTATCCTTTGTAAAAAAACTAAGCATAAAAAAAATAGTGAAAAATAAAGTCCCCTCCAAATCATTCCTCCATTTACTTAAAACATACCTTTGGATAGCTTTAGGTTCATTATTTGCTGCAATTGCTATTGAGCTTTTCTTATATCCTAACAATTTAATTGACGGAGGGATCATAGGTCTTGGCTTGATTTTAGGTAAAAAAACTAATCCTGATTATATACCTTTGTATTTACTCCTTTTAAACCTTCCTTTTGTATATTTAGCTTACAAACATATTCGAAAGTCTTTTATCATTCCAATGGGCGCTGCAATTATTTTTTTCTCCCTATTTTTAGCCCTTTTAAAAAATGGGCCAAAGTTTCATGGCGATCCTATAGAGATCATTGTCTTAGGGGGCGCTATTTTAGGGGTTGGAGTAGGCCTTGTGATTAGATATGGGGGTTGTTTAGATGGCAGTGAAATTTTAGGAATTATTATTAACAAAAGGTATGGCTTTACTGTTGGTCAAGTTGTTTTATTATTCAATATTTTTGTTTTTACCTTTTACGCTTTAGTATCTCTTGATTGGCATGCAGGGGTTAAATCCTTATTAACCTATATAGTTGCATTTAAAATGATTGACCTTGTAATTGTAGGTTTAGATGAAATTAAGTCGGTAATGGTAATATCAGAAGAGTCGGAAAAAATTGCTAAAAATGTTTTAAGGGAATTAGGACTTGGCTTAACAGTCACACCAGGAAGAGGTGGCTATAGCGGAACAAACAAAGATATATTAAATATCATTGTAGAAAGACTTGATTTAGCAGAATTAAAAGATCTAATACTTGATACAGATCCAAAAGCTTTTATAAGCATATCTAATGTTTACGAAGTGCTTTATGGTGGAAAGGGGTATTCAAAAGCAAAGTTGCGTAGCAAAAGGAAGCAGCGCTCTATTGCAGAAGAGTAAGGCTCTGTTTTATTTTATCGTGATAACCACTATTTTTAAATTTTACACATATTTGCTCTAGTTTATCTAAGCAAATCCATCCATTTAAATACGCAGCAAGTTCGATAGAGCCTATTAATTTTCCTGTTTTTTCTTGCATTTGCTTGATAGCTGAAGAAGCTTGAAATAAAGATTCAAAACTTCCTGTATCAAACCAGAAGGAATTTGTATTTAAACAGCAAATTTCTAAAGAGCTTTTTGATAAATAAGCATTATTTAAATCGGTAATTTCTAGTTCCCCACGCTTTGAAGGTCTAATAGATTTAGAAATTTCCACTACGTTATTATCATAGCAATATAGGCCAGTTACAGCCAAATTAGTAGGTGGATTTTTAGGCTTTTCGATGATTTTTAAAACTTTTCCATTTTTATCCTTTTCTATCACACCATAATTTCTAGGATCTTCCACCTCTATTGCAAAAACACTTCCCCCTGTTTTACCAACCCTTTCTATTAAAAATTTGTTTACACCCTCTCCATAAAAAATATTGTCACCAAGAATTAAACATACTCCATCGCTGCCGATAAATTCTTCTGTTAAAGAAAATGCTTCAGCAATACCTTTTGGTTGGTACTGGATGGTATAGCGTATTTCCATACCAAAATCTGATCCATCACCAAGTAGCTCCATATATCTTGGGATATCTTTTTCTGTAGAAATCACCATCACTTGTCTAATTTTAGCTTCCATTAAAGTTGCAAGGGGGTAGTAAACCATAGGCTTATCGTAAAGAGGTAAAAGCTGCTTGCTTATAACACTTGTTAATGGGGAAAGCCTTGTACCAAGACCGCCTGCTAATATAATCCCTTTTTTATTCAACAAAACACTCACCCTGTTCGATCATTATATCTACAAAAGAAATATGATGCTGATTTTTTTGAAATTCTTCTGTATTTAACAACCATAAATAAAAACTAATGGTAGTGCAAACTCCTTCAATAATAAATTCCTTTAAAATAGCACAAGACCTTATTATCACTTGCTCCCTTGTATTTCCTTTAACAATTAATTTTGCAACCATAGAATCATAATAAGGAGAGATAATTCCACCTGAGTATAAAGATGAGTCAATTCTTAGATCCTTTCCAAAAGGGGGAATATATACATTTAATACCCCTGGAGAAGGTTTAAATCCATTTTTAGGGTCTTCGGCATTGATACGAAATTCCATCACATGCCCTTTTGCTTTTATATCTTTTTGATCCATCGAAAGTTTTTTTCCCATTGCAATTTCTATTTGTAAAACAACAAGATCATAACCAGTAAGCTCTTCAGTAACAGTGTGTTCTACTTGAATACGGGTGTTTATTTCCATAAAATAGAAATTCCCATCCCCATCTAAAAGAAATTCTACAGTGCATAAAGAATAATACCCTGCCTTTTTTACCAAATTTACTGCAGCATTACAAATTTCTTCCCTTTTTTTCTCATCAAGGGAGGGGGATAAAGTTTCCTCTATTAATTTTTGAGCTCTTCTTTGCAAAGAGCAATCCCTTTCATAAAAATGCACCACATTTCCAAATTTATCTGCTGCTATTTGCACTTCTATATGCTTTGGATTTTTAATTTTTTTTTCTAAAAAAATAGAGTCATCACCAAAGCAAGCAAGGGCTTCTTTTTTAGATAAAGGATATAAATTAATAAATTCTTGCTCATTAAAAGCAACTTTTATTCCCCTACCCCCCCCTCCAGCTGAAGATTTTATCATCAAAGGGTATTTGATTTTTTTTGCCTCTTTTAAGCCATCACTTAAAGTTTCTACTTTATTTTCTGTTCCAGGGATAACTGGACAAGATAAGCTTTTTGCAAAATTTTTAGCCTGAATTTTATCCCCTAAAGATTTTATTAAAAAAGAGGAGGGTCCAATAAAAACAAGCCCTGAACTTTCTACAATTTCCGCAAACAAAGCATTTTCACTTAAAAAGCCATAACCTGGATGAATAGCATCTGCCCCTGTAATTTCAGCGGCAGCTATTATCCTTGAAATATTTAAGTAAGATTCTTGGGCAGAGCTATTGCCTATACAAACTGCTTCATCTGCATATTTAACATGAAGAGAATTTTTATCTACCATACTGTAAATAGCAACTGATTTTATGGAAAGCTCTTTTAACGCTCGAATAATTCTACATGCAATCTCTCCTCTGTTTGCAACAAGTACTTTTTTCATCTACTCCATCACAAATATAGGTTTAGCAAATTCAATGGCAGATCCATCTTTAACCATTATTTCCTTAATTTTACCGCTACTTTCTGCTTTTATTTCGTTAATTACCTTCATAGCTTCAATAATACAAAGGGTATCCCCTGCTTTAACAAAATCACCAACTTCCACAAAAGGAGGGCTTTTAGGGCTTGCACTTGCATAAAATGTGCCAACCATTGGAGACGTTATTATTTTACTCAAATCAATTTGTGTTATTTCCTTCATCTCTGAAGTATGGTTAGGGCCTTTTTTTTCTATCAAAGATCCCATTTCCATAGAAATTTCAAAATTACCATCTTTTACTGATAATTTAGATAATCCAGATATTTTAAATAAATCTATCCATTTTTTAATCTCTTCTTTATCCATAACTTTAAACTTTTAGATCCTTTGGATATATTCTTCATTTTGTGTATCCACTTTAATGATATCTCCATTTTCAATAAACATTGGAACTTCAAGTCTTGCTCCAGTTTCAAGGATCGCTCTTTTGTTTGAAGCGCTCATTGGATTAGATGCATCCAAATCTTCAATTTTTACAACTAAAAGCTCTAAAAATTGCGGCAGCTCTATAGAAAATATCGTTTGACCATAAAAATGTGCATTTACAATGATCCCCTCTTTTAAATAGTGATCCTTAGCACCTACAATATCTTGATCTACAAGCACCTGCTCAAGATTTTCAATATCAAAAAAAAGATGCTTTTTATCTTCTAAGTATAAATATTCAAGCTCCCTTTCATTGAGTTTTACCTCTACAACGGCTTGATTTTGCTTAAAGCTTTTTTCCACAATTTCTTCAGAAATAAGATTTTTAAGCTTTGCTTTGATAAAAGGAACACCCCTTGCCATCGTAACTTTTACAGAAGATTCTACTCTAAAAATTTCCCCTTCTAAATTTATTATCATCCCTGGTGTAATTTGACTGCTAGTTACAGATACTGTTTCTTCCATCTTCTCCCCTTATATCGCTTAAATTTATAGACTCCATCTTTCCATATTCCATTATATTCATAATTTCTACAGCAAGTTTGTCCATATCATGCCGTATCAAATTTCTTTTTATTAAATCGCCTTTTTTTGGCATTACCCTTTTTCCTAACAATTTTTTTTCTATCACTTTTGGGTTACTGGTTAAATCATTTTCTACCAAATCACCTTCAGCTTCATAAAATTTCATTAAATCTTCATCTGGTATTTCATTGTTAACTAATATAATATCAAAAATATTAGCCCCTGTATATTTTTCAATTTCTGCTAAATAGTCACTAGTTTTAAAACCCGTAGTTTGCCCCTTTTTATTCATTAAATTCACCACAAACACTTTTATAGCTTGTGTTTTTTTTAAAGCATCTACAACCCCATCTACAAGCAAAGAAGAAATTAAAGATGTGTATAGCCCTCCTGGCCCTAAAACAACCACATCAGAGTTCATTATTTCATCTATTGCTCTTGAGTTTACTTTTGGAAAAGGATTTAAAAATATTTTCTCATACCCTTTGTCTATTTTATCTGAAAGATAAATTTCTTCTTCACCAATTAACCTTTCTCCCCCCTTTAAAACCATTTCTAAATGTGTTTTAGAAGTTGTAACAGGTATTACTTTTCCTTTGATATTTAAAATAAAGCCAAGCTCCTCTATTGCTTTTTCAAAACTTCCTGTTTCTCTTTCCAAAGTAGATAAAAACAAATTACCAAAACTATGCCCTTGTAAAAAACCTGGATCTTCAAAGCGATGGTTCATTAAATTTCGCATAAGCCTTGAAGAGTTAGATAGGGCAACAATACATTGTCTTACATCTCCAGCTGGTAAAACGCCAAGCTCATCTCGTAAAATTCCAGAGCTTCCCCCATTATCTGCCATTGCAACAATTGCACTTAAATTTATATTGTATTTTTTTAATCCACTAAGAACTACAAAATTTCCAGTGCCTCCACCTATTGTACATACTTTTTTCTTCATAAAGCAATCTCCCGATAGCTATGAAATTTTTCTACAGCCTCTTTTAAATTTTTTTGTTTATAAAAAAAAGATCCAGATACAAGCCTTGTTGCACCCGCTTTTGCACAAATTAAACCTGTTTGATAGTTAATTCCACCATCTACCTGAATATCAAAATCTAAATCATATTTTTTTTTAAAAGAATGTAGTATTTCCACTTTTTCTACCATTTCTTCCAAAAATTTTTGTCCGCCGAATCCTGGATCAACTGTCATTACTAAAACTTTATCTAAATTTTTCAAATAAGGGATTACAAGCTCTACAGAAGTTTCAGGTTTTAAAGCAAGCCCTGCATATTTATTACATTTTTTAATATAACTTATTATGTGCTCTACATCTTCTGTTGCCTCCACATGAAAAGTTATCTCATCACAACCGGCTTTTACAAAAGATTCAATAAAATCATCTGGGTTATAAATCATTAAATGAACATCTAAGCCAAATTCCTTTGGAACATTTTCACGAATTTTTTTTATGATATCTACACCAATTGTAAAATTTGGAACAAAATGACCATCCATTACATCTAGATGTAATATATTAGCTCCAGCCTCCACAGCATCCATTGCAGTCTTAACTGCATTTCCTAAATCCCCCCCTATTAAAGAAGGCTCCATCTCAAGAATATTTTTTTTCATTACTACTATTATACTTATTTTAGAGTTTAAGACAAATAGACATCTTATCTAAAAAATTAATCTTACTGTTTTCATCCCCGTACTTAAACTTTACCCCTAAATAAAATTTTTCTTGGATCTTTAAAGAAAAATAAACAAGATCTCCAAAAGATGCTTGGGTTTGCTTAACCTCATTTATAAAAGCCTCTTTCTTTTTTTCTGATTTAACCCTTGCTATAAAATATATCTCTCCATCTTTTATTTCTAATTTGGAATCACTTGCTGTTTGAAAACTAAATAAACTAAAGAAAAATAGAAAAAAATTTACAAAAGAGTCTACATCTAATATTGCACAAATCTCTGGAGGCTGTATTGCATAAAAAAAATTCTCTATTAAAACTACATTTTTAACCCCTTTTTTCTTAAGAATTGTTTCTGCCTCCAAAAGAAGACCACCTTGTTTTTCAAGCATTCCCCCATTGTAATCTCTAATTATTCCAAATCTTTTTTCTAAATCTTTAATAACCCCAGCCCTTGCTCTATAAATATCAATAGAGTAATCATCCCTCATAAAGTAGCGTATTTTCATCTTATAAGTAACTTCTAAACCTTCTTTAAATTCCCCTAAAGAGCGCAAATGCTTGATGCTGCATGTGTATTTTTTTTCTAAAGAAGATTCAAAAATCTTAAATGCCTCATTTTGATCTTTTTTTACCCGCACAATTATAGCTGTAAATATCAAATTATCATTTGATTGAGAGTCAAACAGTATTGCAACTTGTGGATAATCCTCCTTGGTCTTTAACTCTTTGGAAAGGGCTACTGTATATTTCATTATCTCTTCGGTATTTTGTGGCATAAAAATTTTTCGAGCAAATTTTTGAATATCTTCTTCTAAATGTTTTAAAAGCCCTTCATGGAGAGTTTTCTTTTCAAGACAAGTTATAGATCCATCTTTTTTTTCTATTTCTAAATAAAAAACTCTATTTTTATCACTATCGATTGAAAGTTTTATAAAACTTTCTTCTATAGAGTTTGCCTTTAAAATAAACCTTCTACAAGCTTTTAAAATATGGTCTTGCTCTAATCTTTCATTATCTAACAAACAAGAAAGGGAGATAATTACTGCTAAAACTTT
>JBIKKN010000180.1:0-2633 GCA_044360335.1 Chlamydiia bacterium
AAAGATCAAGAGGGAGAAGTTCTTGAAAGGGTTGTTTACAAACAAGGAAGAGTCAATGGACTGCTTATTAGCAAAGCAAAAAATGGATCTGTTTCGGAGGTAAATTTTAAAAATGGAGTTAGAGAGGGGAGTTTAAAAGTTTACTACCCAGTACATCCAAAGTATGGTAAAGCGCTATTTTTAGAAGCAAGCTGTAAAAATGGCGATCTTGATGGGAAGATAAAAAAATTCCATATAAATGGAAAGCTTAGTGAAGAGTACATGGTTATTAATGGTTTGATAGAAGGGGCGGCATATTATTATAATGAAGAGGGACTTTTAGTGCGTGAGGCAAACTTTGAAAAAGGTATGCCAAATGGCAATTTAACAGAATTTTATTCTGATGGAAAAGTTAAAAAGGTGATCCCTTTTGTTGCTGGAAAGATAGAAGGGCAAGAGATATCTTATTTTCATAATGGAAAGCAAGAGCATATAAAAACATTTTTAGATGGTAAGCTACATGGCATTTCTAAATCTTTTAATGAAAATGACATTTTAATCTTTGAAGCAGAATATAAAAACGGCTTAAAGCATGGATTTTTCAATAAATATAGAGATGACGGAAGGGCTAAAATATTCCAGCAATATGTGGAAGATAAAAGAACAGATAAAAAGACTTTTGATTAAATAAATTTTAATCTTGATAAAATTTAAAGATACAGTCATTTTTTTCTATCCAAGAGGCAAGGAATTTATCTTCAGGGAAAGCCCTTGGTGTAATTTCAATAGCAAAACAAGCTCCCTCCTGAAAAAGTTTACCCACATAGTAGGAGGATTTTAACTTTTTTATATTCAAAAAGTTTGTATTGCCGCCTATTGTAGTGTGAATATAATCTCCCTTTTGAGTAATTAGGACCATTAAGTTGTTTTCTACAAGGGCATTTTTATGATTTAGGGCAATTAGATCATTTCTAAAGGAGGCTCTACCTGCTCGCCTTCTATATTCTTTTAGCCCCTCATAACCTAAACTAGATGTAAAAGTAAGGAGCATTCCAATAATTGCAATGCAAATACATATTTCTATGAGGGTAAAAGCTTTTTTTCTAAGCAGTATCATCTTCTATCGCTTTTATATTATAGGCCCAAGGAAAATTTTCTTCTATTTCCTCTTCGCTCATTCCTTTACTCTCTTTTAAATATGTTATCCATTTTTCTGAGTAGAGGATAAAATCATCTTTATCCATCTGTATAATTTGAAAATCTTTACCCCAGCCATCTTGTAAAAGCTTTTTTGTAGTTTTTACAAGCCCTGAATCTTTTAAAATTTTAGAAGGATTTTCTATAATATCTTTTATAGAGGAGCCAGAGGCAAGGCTTAAAGAGAGGATATCGTGAGCTTCTTTGGAGGCTGTTTCTGTTTTAAAGGCGCGACCTTTTATAAGGCTGCCCTTCATATTATGGGTCATTACACCTCCAACAATAGAGATGATAAAAATAACAATCATTATTTCGATAATTGTAAGGGGATTTTTTCTTTTTAATTTCATATTATTCCTATAATAAGCTTGATACATCTGTTAATGGTATTAGCACAGCAAGTAAAACTACTCCTACAATGATACCGATAAGTAGAAGAAGTATAGGTTGCAATAAAGCTGTAAATTTTTCAAGTGAAGATTTTACTTCTTCTTCAAAAAGGATACTTATATGTTTTAATACTGGCGTAATCGAGCCTGAATGCTCGCCAGTTGATAACATTTTTGAGACCATCAGAGGAAAATGTTTAGAAATAGAAATGGCACTAGAAAATCTTTCTCCATTTTCTACCTTAGTAATAATTTTTTCAAGGTCCTCTTCAAGGTAGGGGTGATTTAATGCCGCTTTGGAAAGCTTTAAAGCTTCAAGAATGGGCACAGTATTATTTAGTAAGTTAAATAAGGTAGTAGTAAATCGGGCAATAGCGATTTTTGCGCTAAGATCTTTAATAACTTTTATTTTTGATCCTAGTTTTTGTAAAAATCCTTTAATTTTATTATTGTAAATGGAGGTTATAACAGTTGCAATAACTAATAAAACTATACCCCCAAGATGGATTAGATGGCTTTGCATCCAATTGCTAATAAATAATACTGAGGAAGTTAAAGGGTGAAGGGTTCTATCTTCAAAAAGCTCTTTCATGGAGGGGATAATGAAAAGAAAGAGTCCAAATAGTATAATTAAAGAGAAACTAAGGAGAAATGCAGGGTAGATAATAGTACTTTGCATTTGCTTTTTCCATTTAATATTTTTTTCTATGATAGTAGAAATTTCTAAAAATGATTTATCTAACGACCCTGACTTTTCTGCAGATTTTATCATCGAAATATATACTAAAGAAAAAACTTTTTTATATTCAGAAAAAGCGCTTGAAAGGGATTTACCATATTTTATCATATCGCAAATATCAAAAATCATAGGGAATATTTTTTGACCTTTATATTTATCTTGTAATGTTAAAAGACTTTCATACAAAGGTAAATTTGAATGGAGTAAGTAGTATAAATCTTTAGTAAAAAATAGTAGGAATTTACTTTCTAAAGTAAAATTCTTTCTAAAAGATTCATGACAAACAATTTTTGATGCAGTGATTTTTAGCTCTTGTAATTTGTTTCTTG
>JBIKKN010000183.1:0-2587 GCA_044360335.1 Chlamydiia bacterium
AATTAAGCCCATATCACTTGGCATTTCAAAAGCTTGAATGAGACTTTTAAGTTTGGATCTTGATTTTTGATCGGTAATTTTTTTAGATACGCCCCTGTGAGGGCTATTTGGAAGAAGTACTAAAAATCTTCCTGGAATGGAAATATTAGAAGTTAGGCGAGCCCCTTTAGAACCAATTGGCTCTTTTACTACTTGAACAAGCACTGTTTGTCCATTTTTTAATATTTTAGAGATGTCTGCCTCTTCTGTACTTTTATCCTTTTCTTTAGTGTCAAAGTCCATATCAAACATCTCTTGAAATTTTTGTGTATTTTCTAAAATATCTGATATATGAATAAATCCATTATCACCCTCTCCAATGTCAATAAATGCCGATTGAATATTTTTTAAAATATTTGTCACTTTTCCGCGATAAATATTGCCTGTAATTTGACGGCTTTTGTGTCTTTCTACAACAAGATCATGAAGTTTTTTATTTTTCAATGTTGCAACACGAAGCTCTTTAGACTCAAGATTGATGAGAATTTCTTTCATTTTAAACTATGGTGAGAGATCTAATATTATTTTGCTTATCTTAAAGGATAAAACCTTTTAAATCTATAAAATGTTTTTTAAAAAAACACTAAACTTAAGGATTTAAGTAGTTTTTTTATAGCTTTTTCCTTTATAAAAACCACAAGAATCACATACATGGTGAGAAACTACAAAGTTTTTGCAATTTGGACAAGTATTCATAATTGTAGGATCTTTAAAATCATGGGAACGTCTATTTTTTCTTCTGGAATTTGAAATTCTGCTTCTTGGAACTGCCATTGTTACTCCTTTTTATCCTTGCTTAAGGATATTAACTTTGTTTTAAATATTTTTTTATTACTTCTCTTTCTGGGCATATTCCACTACATTCGCTATATTTTGGGATATTTAGAAAAAGTAATTCACGGATATAGGATTTTAAGCAAAATAGACCATTTTGCATTGTATTTAGAGGGAAAGGTACGTGCTTTTCTTCTACTAATATATCATGAAATACTGGTTCATTACAGATTTTACAGTAATTGTTCATTCTTGTTTTTATAGAAATATTTAGAACTACATGATCGTTTGCAAGTATTGCCTCTCCTGAAATAAAAATTTCATTTTCAAATGATGCCTCACTATCTAAAGGCTCCATAATTTTTGGGGAGGCTGTTAAAGAAAAGTTTGTATATTCTCCTTGTTTAAGTCTATCAATGTATAGGTCTAATTCATCCATAATGCAAACAAGTATAAAGAAAATAGGTTTTATTTTCAATCAGATAGTTGGCTTTGTAAAATAGATAGGTAATTTGTAGGGCAATTTTCTTTAAAAAGGGTAGAAAGCTGAAGGTAGTCCTGTTTCATAGATTTTTTTATGTAGGGGTCATAAAGCAGGTTGTAAAGCTCTTTTTTAATATTTTTGACACTAGCAAACGGGCCAATTAGTTCGGGGATTGCTCTTTTTTTCAAAAGGATATTAGGAAGGCTGTAATGGGTTAAATATAAATTAAAAATTTTTGCAATTACTGTGATTTCAAAAAAAGAAATAGGGTAGCAAGTAATTTGGGGAATATGAAAAAGGGCAAGCTCAAGATTTACTGTTCCATTTTTTGATAAGGCAAAAGAGCTTTCTTCAATAAGAGCATTTTTTTCTTCAGGAGGTCTAATTTTTACTCTATGATTTTTTGTAATTTTTTCAATAAGGGGAACAAGGGATTGTTTAGCAGCGCTCACATGAATTTCAAAATCTTTAATTTCATTAGAAGATTTAAGGAATAATGGTAAAAGTTTTTCTACCTCTTGTTTTCTTGACCCTGGAAAAATGGCAAGTACTTTTTTGCTATTTTCATTGTCTTTTGGATTAATAGACCTTAAAGGGTGGCCAATATAAGAAACTTTTAAAGGGGAATCATTAAAAAGCTCCTTTTCAAATGCAAACAAACAAAATAAATGGTCATAGTATTTTTCAAGGGTGTATTTTCTTTTAGCCCGCCAGGCCCAAATAGTTGGGCACACTACTTGAATGATTTTTCCCCTATAGCCGTTTTCTCTTATCGACTTTGCCATTTTAAGATTTATATCGGGCAGATCAATAAGGATCACAATTTTAGGGTTGGAATCTAAAATATGCCGTTTAATTTTTTTAAAAGAGCGAAAAATTTTCAAAAGGGAAGATAAAGGCTTTGTAAACCCCATGAAATTAAAAGAGTCCATGGGTAAAAATTCTTTACAGCCTAAAGCTTTAAGATTTGGACCAATTACCCCTTCGACTGTATATTTACCGATTAAATCTTTTAAAAGATAAGCTCCAAGGATATCACCACTTAACTCTCCTGTTAAAACAAATATATCTAGAGGATGGTTGTCATCCATTGGGCTCCTTGAGTAAATATGGAATCTGGGGTGCCATGACCATTTCTTCCGATGGATGGGTATATTTTTAATAGTAAATTAGGATTTAGCCATTTGCTCTCTTCTATAATATTATTTGTAAGTAAAATTACCTGCTCGGTAATGATTGTAGTATCTTTATGGCCTACAAAAAAATGGATCTTTTTATTTGCAAGTTTTG
>JBIKKN010000184.1:0-2579 GCA_044360335.1 Chlamydiia bacterium
TTTTTAGTATACTCTGCTTGAAATAGTAATAAAATATGTCTTTTATTTACATGGATATTTCCTCCTCAAAAAACCTTCAAAATTATTTATCTCTTGTAAAATCTAGAGGTAAAAAAATCCTTATTATTACAGATGAAAACCTTTATTTAATCTATAATACACTCCTAAAACAGTTAAATTTCCCAGTGCTTGTTCTTAAAAGTGGTGAAAAGGTAAAGTCCCGAAAGGGCAAAGAGCAAATAGAGGATTATCTTTTTGCTAATAATTATTGTAAAAATACTGAGCTTATTGCCTTTGGTGGTGGAGTGATATTAGATTTAGTAGGTTTTACTGCAGCAACTTATATGAGAGGGGTTGTTTTTTCTGTGATTGCTACTACAATTACAGCTTTAGTGGATGCAAGTATTGGTGGAAAAAATGGTATAAATACTAAATATGGTAAAAATCTCCTTGGCTCTTTTTACGATCCAGTAGATGTATGTAGGGAATCGATGTTTTTAAATACCCTTCCAAAAGATCTCTACGTAGAGCAGTTTTCTGAAATAGTAAAAATAGCCCTTGTTTTAGATAGAGATTTTTTCTTTGATAGAAAAAACCCATTAGAAAAAGCTGTGGAGTTAAAGAAAAAAATTGTTCAGTTAGATCAAAAGGATGAAGGTATCCGCCAAATATTAAATTTTGGTCATACCTTTGCCCACGCTTTAGAATTAGTAACAGAATATAAAGTATCCCATGGAAGGGCAGTGTGGATGGGTTTATATTTTGAAAGTATTTTAAGTTATAATCTTGGGGTTTTAGACAAAAATGATTTTAACATATTAGAGCCTATTTTAAAAAAGGAGTTTATATCTTCTGTTTTTGATCTATTAGATGAAGAAAAATTATATAACGCAATGCTTTTGGATAAAAAGAATAAAAATGATACCCCATCATTTATTTTACTTAAAAAAATTGGGTGTGTAGCTCAAAATATAGCAACTACAGTTTGTAAAGATAAAATATTATCCACTTTAAAAGAATTAAAATCAGAGGGTTTATGTACCTTAAAATAAAAGGGGGTTTTAATGGGGGAAACATCTTTATCCCACCATCAAAATCAGAAACAATGCGCGCTATTATCTTTGCAAGTATGGCAAAAGGAGTTTCTTACATAGAAAACATCCTCCCTTCACCGGATACTTATGCCATGATTGAAGGGGTTAAATGTTTTGGGGCAAAAGTAATGGAGGAGGGAAATAATTTAACGATTGTTGGGGTGGGGGGTGATTTACTTTTACCAAATAAAGTAATAGATGTTGGTAATTCAGGTTTAGCTTTAAGGTTTTTATTAGCGTTAAGTTCTCTTATTGAAGGGAAAGTGTTAATTACTGGTGATCATTCTATACAAACAAGGCGCCCTGTAAAACCTCTTATTGATGTATTTAGAAAAAGTGGAATGAGTATTGTTTCTTTTAAAGAGAGTAAAAATGGAATAATGTCTATTGAAGGAAAGCTTAAAGCAGGAGCAATGATAATAGATGGAATGGATTCTCAACCAGTATCTGCTCTACTTTTTGCTCTATCTTTTTTAAAAGATTCTTCAGAAATATATGTAATTAATCCTGGAGAAAAACCGTGGGTAGATTTAACGTTACATTTTCTTGATTTTGTAGGGGCAAATATATTTAACCACTCTTATAGATTATATGAAGTTGCAGGGGGATTATCTTACGACGGATTTAATATAAAAATAGGTGGGGATTATAGCACAGCCCTTTTTCCAATTGCAGCGGCGATATTATCAAAAAAGAAATTGGAAATTTATGGCCTTGATCCAAAAAGTATGCAGGGAGATAAGGTGTGTTTAGATATTTTTAGAAAAATGGGGGCAAAAATAACTTTTAATAGTAGTAATGTGTTACAAGTGCACCCGGTAGAGCAATTAAATGGAATTAACGTTGATATCAATAACTGTATAGATATCTTACCTATTTTATGTACACTTGCAACTTTTGCTAAAACCAAAACAGTAATAACTGGAGGAGAAATTGCTAAATACAAAGAGAGCGATAGAATAGCGGCAATGGAGGGGCAATTACAAAAAATGGGGGGAGATCTTAAGGCTACAAATGATGGGATGATAATTTTTCCATCAAAATTAAAAGGGGCATTGGTAGATGGGGAAAAAGATCATAGAGTAATTTTATCATTAATGGTTGCTGCAATGAGCATAGAGGGGGTTAGCCAAATTAACGGTATAGAAAGTTTAAGTAAAAGCTATCCAACAGCCATATATGATTTTATCCACTGTGGTTCTAATATCGAATTGATAGTATAAAAAGGGGAAAAATGGCGTCTAATTTTTTTGGAAGGCAGTTTAAGGTAACAACGTTTGGCGAATCTCATGGTAAGGGTATTGGATGTGTTATTGATGGAGCTCCGGCAGGTCTTTATATAGATCAAGAGATAATAAACAATCAAATGAGAAGAAGAAGACCTGGATTTAACCCTTTAACATCCCCTAGAAAGGAAGAAGATGAGGTAGAGATATTATCTGGTGTTTTTGAAAACAAAACAACAGGAACCCCTATTGCTTTATG
>JBIKKN010000140.1:0-3214 GCA_044360335.1 Chlamydiia bacterium
TTATAAAGAGGTATTTGGGGAAGATTTTTACTTACAAATTGCATTAAATAGGATGTCACATGCCGAAATAAAGGCAGTGGGTGTTTTAGAGGAAGCTTGGGTAATGCAAAAACTTGAGGGGGGGTAGAACGCGCAAGAAGATATTCTCCAAGCTTTTGAAAAAATTGGACAAAAGTATGGAATTTCTTCGGTGGTTGCTTTTGATATAAGGTATTTAGAAAAGCAAGACTACTTAGCCCATGAAGTGATGATGAATATTTCTTCTGGGGAAACAATTCAAATTGCAGGCCCTTTAGGTTATAGTAAACAGGCAAATATATATAAAAATCCAAAAAGAAAAATAGCAACAAGCTATAATTTACATTTTCCTTCCAAAGAAGAAGTAGAAGAGAGGTATTTTGCCCATAAACAAGCTTTAGAAAATACAAATAAAATAGCTTCTTTATGTAATTTAGAGTTTGATTTTGAGATAAGGCATTACCCTGTTTATACCCCTAACCATTTAAAAGATAAAATAATCTCCTCAGAAAAGCGCCTAGAGGAGGCAAATCAATTTTTAAGAGATTTGTGTGCTATGGGAGTTGCCAAAAGATATGGTAAAGAGCAAATATCTAGAGTAAAAAGTAAATATCCTGATAAAGACCCTTTCGATGTTATAAAACAAAGAATGGAATATGAACTTGAAATAATTATTTCCAAAGGGATGGGTGATTATTTATTAATTGTTTATGATTTTATATTTTGGGCTAAGCAGAATAAAATTCCAATGGGCCCTGGAAGGGGATCAGGAGTTGGCTCTATTGTTTTGTATTTAATTGGAGTTACAGATATTGAGCCCCTTGGCTTTAGTTTGTTTTTTGAAAGATTTATTAATCCTGAAAGACTTTCCTATCCTGATATTGACGTAGACATTTGTATGGAAAGGCGATCGGAAGTAATGCAATACACAATAGAGAAGTATGGAAGTGACAAAGTTGCTCAGATTATTACTTTTGGCAAAATGAAAGCTAAAATGGTTATAAAAGATGTTGGAAGAGTTTTAAATATGGCTCTAACAAAAGTAAATGCTATTGCTAAATTAATACCTGAGGATCCAAATGCAACCATTGAAAGTGCCCTTACTGTAGATCCAGAATTAAGACGCCTATATAAAGAAGAAGAAGATACAAAACAGTTAATAGATTTAGCAAGAAAATTAGAAGGGAGCGTTAGAAATACAGGGGTTCATGCAGCAGGAGTAATTATTTCTCAAGAGCCTCTTATGGATTTAATACCAGTTTGTAATGCTAAAGATACAGATTTACTTGTAACCCAATTTTCTATGAAGCCGGTAGAGGCTTGTGGGATGTTAAAAATAGACTTTTTAGGGCTAAAAACTTTAACATCTATTCAAAAAACTGTTGATGCTATTGCAATTCATAAAGGTATTGAAATTGACTGGGTAAATTTATCCTTAAATGATAAAAAAACTTTCGATCTTTTAAGTCAGGGTAAAACAGCTGGAATATTCCAACTTGAATCAGGTGGTATGCAAGATTTAGTTAGAAATCTTCATGTGGATCATTTTGAAGAGATAATAGCAGTTGGAGCCCTTTATAGACCAGGACCTATGGAGATGATCCCATCTTTTATCAATAGAAAACATGGTAAAGAGAAAATTGAGTATGATCATAGCGCTCTTGTGGATATTTTAAATGAAACCTATGGGATTATGGTATATCAAGAGCAAGTGATGATGATTGCATCTATTATTGCTGGATATTCTTTAGGGGAAGGGGATTTGCTTCGAAAAGCGATGGGGAAAAAAGACCATGAAGAAATGGGCCGGCAAAAAGAAAAATTTAGAAAAGGAGCAAAAGCCAAAGGGATAGATGAAGATGTAGCTGTTACTATATTTGAAAAGGTAGAAAAATTTGCATCCTATGGTTTTAATAAATCCCACGCTACAGCTTATGGCTATATTAGTTATGTGACAGCCTATTTAAAAGCAAACTACCCCTATGAGTGGCTTGCAGGTCTTATGACATCAGATATGCAGGATATTGCTAAAGTTTCAAAGCACATAGCAGAAGCTTCAAATATGGGAATAAAAATACTTCCGCCAGATATTAACGAATCATTTCCCTACTTTGTAGCAACAGATGAGGGGGTTCGCTTTGCTTTATCTGCTATAAAAGGGATAGGGGAGGGGGTTGTTTTAGAAATTAGTGCCGAAAGAAGGGCAAATGGTAGGTTTTTATCTTTAGAAAATTTCTTAAAAAGGGTGGATTTTTCTTCTGCTAGTAGAAAAGTAATAGAATGTTTAATTCTTTCTGGATCTTTTGATTTTACTACATGGAATAGAAAGCAATTATTTCTCTATCTGCAAGAGAATTTTGATCAGATAGCAAAATTTAAAAAAGAAAAGAAAAACGGAATTATGGATTTATTTCTTGAGGAGGGCCCAAATAAAGTTATAGAAAGTGAGCCCCTTTTAGAGGAAGAATTTGAGGAACTTGAAAAACTTAAATATGAAAAAGAGCTCCTTGGTTTTTACGTAACAGGGCATCCTCTGGGAAGTTATAAATCGATAGTAGATAAGTTAGGATGTAAAAATTTTAGTGATCTTGTGAATGCAGAACATGGGGATGTTTTTAAAGTTCCTTTTGTAATGGAAAGTGTAAATATCCGTCTTTCTCAAAGGAGCAAAAAAAAATTTGCAATATGCATAGCAAGTGATGATTATCACCGCTATGATTTGCCTATTTGGCCAGATTTATATGAAAAAGTTGCCCCTATTTTAGAGGAAAACGCTTTGTATGTTGGTGTGGTTATTGTGGAAAATAAAGATGGAACTTTAAGGCTTTCGTGTAAAGATTTATTCCCTTTGAAAGAAATAGAGGAAAGAGCAAAGGAAATGGAGACTTCCTATAAAAAGGCATCTGTAATAAGTAAAAAAAGAGCCACCTTTGATCAAAAGGAAAAAGAGCAAATGACGGCTGTAAAAATACATTTAAATTTAGATCTTATGAGTATGAGTGGTGTTTTAATTTTAAAAGATATGCTTAAAAAATTTCCAGGTCCAAGGCCTATTGAACTAATTTTTAGCTCTAATAAGGAGCAAAAGGCAAAACTTTATATTGAAGAGACAAAGGGAATTGATCCATCTGAGGAAATGATAGAGTATTTTAATTCTAAGCACGCTGTTGTTGACATTATAGCAAAGGAGGAGGTA
>JBIKKN010000001.1:0-26638 GCA_044360335.1 Chlamydiia bacterium
ATACTCACATTTTTATTAATTCCGTTTGTGCTATTTGCATCAGAGGAAGAAGACTTTACTTTAATTAAAAATAAATTCCATTCTAAAGAATGGAATTTGGTACTTTCTTTATCATCTAACATGTTAAAAGCCTATCCAGAATCCGTTTTTGCTAAAGATATTTATTTTTTTAGAGCAGCTGCATATTTTTATAAAGATGACCCAGATTTATCCAATCAAATGCTTGGTAAATTTTTAGAAAAAGAGGGGGGATCTGCATATTTTGAAGAGGCTTTAGGTTATAAATATTTTATAGCTGAAAAGTTTGAAAATGGGTACTACGGACATTTGTTTGGAGTTTCTGCCCTTCCAAGAATAGAGTCAATGTGGGAAACAGCATATCAACTTTACGATGAAGTTATTTTAACTATTCCAAGAAGCGAAATTGCTGCAAAATCTTTGTTTAGAAAGGCTTGCATGTATGCAGTAGATGAAAAATTTGAGGAAAGTATTGAAACTTTTAATACATTAATTAGAAAATTTTCTAGAAACTCTTTGTCTCAAAAAGCTTATATAGAAATTGCAAAAGTATATAAAAAACAGATAAAAGCTCTTTATTTAGATCCAAAATCTTTGGAATTTGCATTGATCAACCAAAAGCGATTTAATTTAGATTATCCATCTAGTAAATTTAAAGATGAAATGGAGAAAGAGGTTAATAGTATTATTGATTTATACGCCGAAGATGTGTATAAAAGTGCGCTCTATTTTGATAAGAAAAATGAAAAAGAGTCTGCAATCATGTATTATAAATCTTTGGTTGCAAAATATCCTAAATCTAAGTTTTCTTCTCTTGCTTTAGAAAAAGTTGCATCCTATGAAGCAGAAAATATTATGAAAAAGGGACTTAGTTCAAAGAATGAACCTTTAGTAAAAAAAGAGGCAGAATCTAAACTCGGGGTGGAAGAGCAAGCTGCTCAATTACTTAAAGCTATGGCAATAGCAGAGCAAGAGGTGAATTTAGAGTGAAGCATTTTTTACTGTTTAGTGTAATAGTATTATCTTTAACCTCTTGTGGTTATAAAACTGCAGGTCTTCATTTGGGCAATGATTCAGTAGTAGAGATTTCTATTCCTGTGATAAAGCAAGATCCAAATGGGACTTTAAGAAATGCTTTGGCAAGAGAAATATCTTTTAATAGATCTTTGCGCTATAAAACATCTGGGGCAAAGTATGAATTAAAAGTAAATATTGAAGAAGATACTGATTCTATTATTTCTTATATGTGGGATAGAGAGCCAGAGACTAATCAAAGGTTAGGTGTTTTTTATAATTCAGAAGGAAAAAAAGAGGTAATAGCAAAAACTGAGCTTATCAATACAAAAACTAAAGAAGTTGTTGTTGGTCCTTATTATTTAAATGCTAGTGTTATTTATGATTTTGTAAACCCAACGGTTGCTGCAACTTTATCTTTTCAAGAGCCCGATGGTACAGAAGTTAGTGCTTTGCAATATTCTTTAGGGCAACTTGATTCTGAAGAAGGTGCTCAAGAGGAAGCTTCAAATCCTGCATATAGATTAGTTGCTGAAAAAATTATATCAGTACTTTTAAAGAATTCAAAAAAAACAATGTAAAAATATTTATTTATGGATTCAAGAACTTTTACTGCAGCATTCTCTGAGTTTGATCATATGATGGCATTTGTAAGAGAATCTATAAATAAAATGGTAAAAGTAGAGAAAAGTAATATAAAATTTGAAGTTGCTATTGAAGAGGTTTTAGTAAATATTATTAAATATGGGGTTACTGCGCCATCTGGAATTATAGAAATTAGATGTGGATTAAATGGTAGTGAATATTTCGAAGTAAAAATTATAGATAATGGTATACCTTTTGACCCCTTAAATGCTCCGGGTTTTGATAAACCTCAGAATTTACATTCCCAAAAAATCGGAGGCCTTGGCTTGCATTTTATAAAAAATATAGCAGATAGCTTAAGTTATGAGTATAAAGATGGGAAAAATCAACTTACTCTAAAAAAAAAGCTACCCTTCTAGAAAACTTGAAATTTCTTCTTCTGTATCTATAACTTCAGTAAGAAAATGCCTTAAGGTTTTTAGTACATACTTGGGAGTGTTGTAAACTCCAATAGTATTGTATACAATTTCTAATTTTAAGTCATGATCCTTTATAAGGGCTATCATTACTTTTGTGCATGGATTTTCATCCATGATTTCAGGTATAATCCACACAATAAATTGATTATTGAATAAAGTAACTTTACTATCATTTTCAAGAACATGAAAGTAAAATGGGAATTGATCTTGAAGAAGATTTTCTTCTTCTTCTGTTTGGTTTAATAAACCCCAATCCTTTAGCATTTCTAAGTTTATATCTATCGATTCATCTTGGATCCAATAATTTGGGTCTTCGATAAATTTTTCAAAATACTCTTCAAGTTTTTCTGGCTTGATCATGAATTTCCTTTAGAACTATTTAATCCCTAAATAGCCACCTGTTGATTTTAATGAAACTCTTTTTTTTAAAAATTATGAATTTTTTTTCTTGTGTATTGAACTTTATATATTTACTAGTTATTATAAAAATATGCGTATATTATTTTTTATTCCCTTTTATTTATTAGCTGCTCAATTAAATGTAAAAATAGAGTCCCCATATGTTTGCGTAATAAATCAAAAAACAGGAAAAGTTATCTATGGAAAAAATATGGATAAAGAAATCTTTCCAGCAAGTATCACAAAGCTTGCGATGGTGCTATATATTATCGAAGAATGTGAAGTGGATGAAAATATGATTATACAATGTTCTAATGAACACCTTTGTGTTTGCTCAGAAAAAAAAAAGATAGAAAGTAAATTTTCTTTACCACCATATATTTTAGAAGATGATGGTGCCTCTATCCATCTTCGTCCTGGGGAGAAATTAGCAGTGGGCTCTTTGTTAAGAGCTATTATGCTTGCTTCGGCTAATGATGCTGCAAATATTTTAGCTGGACTATATGGCAAGAGTATTTCTGATTTTATGTTCCAGGTGAATAAGTTTTGTAGGGAAATTGGATGTAAAAACACATATTTTGTAAATCCTCATGGATTGCACCATCCCGATCACCATACAACTGCATATGATCTTGCATTAATTATGAGAAGAGTATCGTTTCATCCATGTTTGAGAAAAATTATGTCTACTTTTGAATATGAAATAGATAAAACAAATAAATCTCCACCACGTAAATTAAAAAATACCAATCAGTTAATAAAACCTACAAGTGAACACTACTGTCCATACGTTATTGGCGGTAAGACTGGATACCATCATAGGGCTAAATATAATATAGCAGCCCTTGCAGAAAAAGATGGTAGAGCATTAATAGCTGTTATAAATAAAGCGGAAACTTCAAAAGAAAGATTTAGCGAATGTAGGAAAATTATTCACGCAGCATTTGATGAAGTTTTAGAAAAAAGAGTTCTTTTTAATGCAAAAGAAGCAAAATTTACTCATGATTTAAAGTGGGGAAATAAACTTTTATTTGGTGTTTTAAAAGAAGATAGCATTTTATCATTTTACCCTTCAGAAGAAGAAGAGGTAGAGGCTAAACTTGACTGGTTAAATCTAGATGCCCCTATTAAAAAGGGGGATTTAGTAGCAAATATTAATATTTATAATTCTTCAGGAGTTCCCCTTCAAACACATAACGTATATGCAGAAAATGATGTAGATTATAAGCTTTTATATAAAATTAGAATGGCAATAAACTTTTTTATAGCTATTAGCGGAAAATATACATCTTTAGTTGCTGGATTTTTCTTCTTGATTTTTCTCTTTTATAGGGGTAGAAGAAAGAAGCTTGTATAAGTTTATAAAATCATCCTCACTAAGCTCTTGAGGGCGAGCCTTTTCATTTTGCCCTATTTGCTTTAAAAATTTTGCTACATTTTCTCCTTCTAATACAGAAGTTAACATCTTTCTTTTTTGTGAAAATGCCTTTCTTACAAAAAGTAAATAATCTGTTGGATCTTGAAAAGGTAAGTTATCCTTTGGTTTTAAAGAAATAATAACAGAATCAACTTTTGGCCGAGGTGTAAAGCAACCAGGTTTTACAATAAACAGGGATTTTTTCTCGAAATAGTAACTTGTAAAAATGGAAAAAGAGCTCCTATTTGAAGAAGGGGATTTTGCAAGAATTCTATCTGCCATCTCCTTTTGAACCATTAAAATAATATCTGTAAAAAAAGAGCAATGATCAGCGATTTTTGCAATTATTGGGGAAGTAATATGATATGGTAGGTTCGAAACAATTTTTGTACCTTTTGGTAAAAAGGAAATATCAGTTTCCAATATATCACTTTCTATCAAATGGAAATTTTTATATTCTCCAAGGTATTTCTTCAAAATTTGTGCAATTTTTTTGTCATATTCTACAGCATAAACAGTAGCCCCTCTTTCAAGCATCGTTAGCGTTAAAGCCCCAGACCCTGGCCCTATTTCTAAAACTGTGTCAGAGCTTGTAATATTTGCTGCGTCAATAATCTTATTTACAACATTTTGATCTATTAAAAAGTTTTGAGAAAGACTCTTTTTAAGAGTAAACCCCTCTTCCTTCCATATTTTATTTATACAAGATATCTTTGTTGGCTGAAAATTAGTCATTGATAATAACAAATGGTTCTAAAGTGCTAGTACTTAATTTAGCACCATAAAGGCCATCGACATCATACTGTTTAAATAATTTAGAAAAATATTCCGTAGAAATTTTTTCCCCTTCTGTGGTTACTATTTGATTTTTTAAGCTTTCGCCAATATCAACAAATCTGGGTATAAATTCCTTTTTATGTTCTTTTAGTTGAAGAATTTTTCCGGTGAAATTTTTATTATTTTTTTCTAAAATGGCTTTTGAAATCATCCCTTCTTCTAGGGAGTTTAATACGTTTAAAATAGAGGAAGATATTTCATTTGTACGTAAAGTTATCTCTTTTGAAACTTGTACTTTTACTTGATTTTCATCAAAAGTAATATTTTCCATTATCGATGCTAAATTTTGGAAAGAGCCGCTATTTAATAAATTGGAAATTGAAGAGGTTATTTCTTCTACTTTTTCCTTCTCTTTACAACTTACATATAAAGCTTGGTAAGTCCAAGTATCTTTTTTTGCAAGCTCTGTAATATAACTTTCGTAAGCTTTCTGCACCTTTGAAGGAGTAGCCCCTTGTAAGGTTTTATTCCATATTTGAAACCAAGATAAATGAGTAGAAATTAGCTCTCTTTCTCCGGTAGCTTTAGCTTCCTCAGGAGTAATAGATAAAAATTTATAAGCTTCTACCTCTTTATCTCCAAAAAGCTCTGTAACCTTTTTATTTATTTCGTAAGAGGGTAGTTCATACTTTAATTTTTTAGCCTCTAGGAGTAAAGCTTCATCTTGAACTATTTTTTGAAGAGTTTTTCTCCAATTTTGTTGATAATAGGTATAAGTCTTCTCAATATCTTCGAAAATACTTTTGTCACTAACAAAAATCTGTCTGTCCATATCCTTTTTTATATCCAAAACAGTAATCGATCTGTTTCCTATTTGAGTTAGAATTTGATTGGAAGTCTGAATAGATTTGCACTCTATAGAAAAAATTGCAAATAATAGCATTATAAAGGAGTACTTAAAAAAGGTAGTTTTCATGCATCTTATGTTAGTTTAATCCTATATATCTATACAAGAGATTTTTTTCGAAATATAGCAACAAACATCCCGTCTCCACCGTTTGCAGATAGATCTATAGAATTTGAGGAAATAAAGGTTAACTCTTCCCTTTTTTTCAAAAATTCTACCTGGTTCTCATTTTCTTCTTCAAGGACGCTACAGGTTGCATAAATCAAAATTCCATCTTTTTTAACATAAGGGATAGCTTTAAGTAATATTTCTCTTTGCGTACGAGTAATTTGTATTAAAAACTCCTCTGTTAATGAATATTTTTGGTCTGGCCTTCTTCTAAAAGTTCCGCTACAAGAACAAGGGGCATCTACAAGCACTGTATCCATGTTACCTTCAAGAGCTTTAAGTCTTTTTTCCTCGTTAAAGTATATTTGAAAATTTTGAATGCCCGCCCTTTTTAGCCTTTTTTTTGCATCCAAAAGGGGATTTTTTCTTATATCGTGAAGGTGTATTTGTCCAAACCCCTCCATATTTGGTGCAAAAGTTAATGTTTTGCCACCACTGCCTGCACAATAATCTAGAATATGTTGGTTTTTCTTTGCATTTACATATTCTCCAATTATTTGTGATGCCTCATCTTGGATTTCAAACTCCCCTTGTTCAAATTCTGCAAGAGTATTAAACTGGATTTTTTTTCCAACATGGAATCCATCCTTTGCAAGGGCGCATTTTGTGAGCATTAAAGGCTCTTTCATTTTTTTATAAAATTCTTCAGTGCTACATTTTGCTTTGTTGACTCTTATTGTGATGGGGGCTTCTAAATTACTTGATAGACAAAATTCTAAAGCCTTTTTTTCCCCAAGACTCTGATTAATTTTTTCATAAAGCCATTTAGGGAAGCTAAATCTAACATCTGCAGGTACTTTTAAATTTGGCTTACCAAGTGGTGAGTTTGGTCCTAAATAAAGATCTATAAGGCTTTCAGCAGAATTTGCCCCAAAATGATTTAAAAGAAGCTTCCATTTTAAAATTTCATATAAAGCTTTTTTAATAGGGGGGCGGTCTTTTGAACCAAGGGAGCGATTGGCTTTAAAATACATGTGCACAAGTAAATCTAAAGATATTTTTGATGCTAATGAATTTTTTAAAAGTATTGTTAGATGTTTTTTTCTAAAAGGTGTTATCATGCAAGAAATTCTATCATTTTAAATGATTTTAAGATACGTTCTTCTTCTTAGCTTGGAGGTACTGCTATTTTAGTTATTGGACGAATATTAATTTCTTCTTTATTTATTCTTTTTGGTATTTATTCTATAATAAATTGGGATGTAAGTTATGCAGATCTTGATGCTGCTATGGTAAATTGGCAAATGTATAAGGGCAATGCAGAGATAATTGGTATATTATTAGATAGTTTGATAAATTATATAACTATTATCCTTTGTGGAGGACTTTTTTTAATGTTAGGGGGGGGTATTTTAGTTTTTTTTGGAATAAATGAAAAACTTGGTGGGTTTTTTCTTATTCTATATATTGTTTTTTCCTCCTTTTTGTATTTCCCTTTTTGGTTTTATGAAGGGGACCAAATGATTCATAATATAACACTTTTTTTGAAAAATATTGCTATTTTGGGTGGATGCTTATTGTTATTTAAAAAAAGGGGAACAAGTTTAGTAAAATTTTCTCAGGCCGATGATGATTAAAAGAATTTTACTTTTCTTTGTATCTGCCGGATGCATAGCTTTTACAAGGCCACAAAATACTTTACTTTGCCTTTTTGTCTATTTTATTTGTTACCCTGCTCTTTTTATAAATCTATTTTATTTCGAAAAAAGAAAATTAAGAGCCCTTTTACTTTACGCTGCAGGTATTTTTTATTTCCTTGGGCAAATTACCTGGCTTGCAGGACCAAAATATCATGGCCCTTATATTTTTTTAGGATATTTAAACCTTTGTTTTTTGCTCCCTTACCCCTTTTATATTTTGGGATATTGTTTACCAAAAAAAGCAAAAGATCTGAACTTTTGTTCTATATTAACCCTTTGTACTTTGTATACCTTTTTAGAGTACAGTCATTTGTGGATATTTTCGGGCTTTCCCTTTCACCTTATAGGTTTAATACTATCTGCAAATATTTACTCTTTACAGCTTTGCTCAGCAATCGGCTCCTATGGACTTAGTTTTATTGTGATTTTTAATGCCCTTTTTGTAGCAAAATGGTATAGCCAGAGTAATTTTTATAGGGCAGCATTTTTTGCTCCCTTGCCATTTTTTTTCGGATTCATTCTTTTTTACACTGTAGATCTTTTTAAGGAACACAAAGGCAACCTTAGGGTTGGAATTCTTCAAACAGGTCTTTTAGTGGAGGAAAAATGGTTTTATGAAAAATATAAAAGCTCTTTTATTTCTTCAAAAGATCAATTGAAAAGAATTTGGCAAGATTTAGAAAAACTTCCTCCCACAGATCTTGTGGTATTGCCAGAAGTTTGCCTCCCTGGAAATGGATTTGTTAAAAAATACAATGTAGAGGAGTTAAAGGAAATTTTCCCAGAGGATTTAATTGCTTTTTTTTCTGAAAGTAGTGTGAGTAATATCGATATATTTTTATCCCTTTCCATCTACCTTAATACCGATATTGTTGTAGGGCTTATAAGTGAGGGGAAAAATTCTTCCTTTTTAATCTCTTCAGGAAAAATAATAGGAAGTTATCACAAAAAAAGGCTTGTGCCTTTTGGAGAATATATCCCCCTCCCTTTTTTAAAAAAATTTGCTGAAAAATATGGGATGGAGGCCTCCTTTATAGCTGGCAATGCCTTTTCTGTGATGGAGGGGAAATGGAAAATATTACCAAGTATCTGTTTTGATGAAGGTTTCCCAGATGATTTTGTTAAAGCTTGTAAATACAAACCAGATATACATGTTAACCTTTCTAACGATGCTTGGTTTATTAGCTCTTCTTTAGCAAGATCTCATTTTGATATGGGTAGAGTTCGATCTGTAGAAAATGGGATTTATTCTTTGCGCTCTTGCAATAGTGGAATTTCTGCTATTGTTTCGCCAAAAGGGGAAATTTTAGAGGAAATGGAGGAAAAAAATACAGAAGGAAAAATGAATAGGGGGGTAATCTTTAAGGATATTTCTATCTATAAAATCCAAACACTATTTTCAAAACTTGGCAACAGCTTTTTGTTATTGATTTTGCTTCTAGTTACTTGCCTTTTAAAAATTTTATCAAAAAGGGTGAATTACTTAAAAGCTTGATCAAAAAACAGAATCTAGGCTACTCTTTTACTAACTTGAGTTTTGCATTTTCCTCTTAGAGAAATCAGTAAAATACGAAGCAAAGATTTGATTTAATAAAAAAGAAATTCAAAATTCAAGTTGGTAATGTTTTTTGACAGATTTGTACCAGCAGAAAGGAGAGCTTTTGTCCGCCTATACAGAACCAAAAGAAAAGAGAGCATCGTTTGTAAAAAAAAGTAGATCTCAAAAAACAATTGAGCGTAAAGTCTCTCAAAAGGGCAAAACTCTTTTTTCAGGAATCGATGTTACAATTTCCTTTTTGCCAGCAAAAGAGGGAACAGGGATTGTTTTTAAAAGGGTGGATTTAGAAGAAACAGCTATAATAAATGCAACTATTGAAAATCTTTTTGCTACCCCAAGAACTACAATCATTGGTAAAAATGGGGTGTTTATTACATGTACCGAACATCTTTTATCTGCAATTTTTGCTTTTAACATAGATAATATCATCATTGAATTAGATGGTGGGGAGCCTCCTATTTTTGATGGAAGTAGTAAAGAATTTGTTAGCATGCTTGAAAAAGCAGAAGTTGTAGAACTTAAAGAAACTGTAGATGATTTTTTTTTACAAACACCCATTAGCGTTGAATTAGATGGGATGATTTTAGTTGCTCTTGCTTCAAATACAATAAAATATAGTTACACTTTATCCTATCCAGGTGAAATGCTTTTAGATGCTCAATTTTATGAGCATCATTTTTCTTTTGAAAATTATAAAAAGCAAATAGCTCCAGCTAGAACTTTTGCTACCTTAAAAGAGGTGGAAATTCTTATTGAAAAGCAAATTATTAAAAACACCTCACTTGATACTGCAATTGTATTAGATGGGGGTAAAGTGATATCCAATGAAGGGTTAAGATTTTCTAATGAAATGGCAAGGCATAAAATATTAGATTTAATGGGTGATTTAGCATTAGTGGGAAAAAAAGTAATTGCTCACTTTATTTCTATTAAAGGTGGGCATAATCTAAATACACTTTTAGCAAAAAAATTATCAGAAGAGATTTTGAAAGGGTAAAATGAAAGATCTTCAAACAAATAAAATATTGATGGATGAAAAACAAATTGAGCAAAAAATACCACACCGACATCCATTTTTATTTGTAAATAAAGTTTTAGACTTAGACCTTACAAAAGGAACTATCTCAGCTATAAAATATGTGAAGGAAGAAGAGTCCTTTTTTCGGGGCCATTTTCCAGAACTTTTAATTATGCCAGGGGTTTTAATTATAGAATCTTTAGCACAAACTGCAGCTATATATATAGCGGAAACTGGAATGAAAGGGTTAAAAGTTTTAGCAAGTATAAAAAAATTTAAATTTAGAAGGCCAGTAAGCCCTGGAGATACTTTGTTTCTTGATGTAAAAGTCTTACATATTTCTATTTTAGGTGGAAAATGTAAAGGGGTAGCTTCGATAAATGGGGAAATATGTGCAGAGGGGGAACTTACCTTCTCGATAATAAAAAGACAAAGCAAAGGATAGATAAAACAAATGGCAAAAATTCATAAAACAGCAATTGTCCATAAAGATGTTAAAATAGGGGAAAATGTTACTATTGGGCCCTACTGTATATTAGATTCTCCTAAAATAGTTTTAGAAGATGGAGTGCATTTAAAATCCTTTGTCTCAGTAGAGGGTAATGTTGTTATTGGCAAGGGAACAAAAATTGCCTCTTATGCATCCATTGGGGCGCCAACAACTAATTTAACATTTCGAGGAGAAGAAACCTTTGTTAGAATTGGAGAAAATTGCGATATTAGAGAGTATGTTTCCATTAATTCTTCTTGTGGAGAAAAAACCAGTGTAAAAGTGGGAAAAAATTGTTTGCTTATGCCTTACTCCTTTGTGGCGCATAACTGTCTTTTAGGCGATAATGTTATTTTGACAAATGGAGCAACTTTAGCAGGACATGTAAAAATTGGTGATTTTGCAATTTTGGGGGGACTTTGTGCTATTGCACAGCACTTAAGAGTTGGAGATCACGCAATTGTTGGTGGTGGATCAATGGTTGGTATGGATGTACCTCCATTTACTATGTGCTCAGGGTATCCTTGTAAAGCATATAGCTTAAATATCGTTGGGATGAAAAGACGGCAATTTCCTGCAGCTATACAAAGAAACCTAGCAAAAGCATTTCGACTTACTTATAAAATGGGACTTAGGTGGAGTGACGCAAAAGAGCAAATTTTAGCAACTATTCCACAAAGTACATATATCGATAATTGGATAGAATTTTGCAGTAGCACAAAAAAAGGGCTTATTTTTTATAGAAAGGAAGTGGCAGAAGCAAGTGGGAATAAATGCTTATTATAAGAAAAAGGGTGTAACAAACATTTATGCAATCAATCATTTTTTTTGGCACAGATTTTTTTTCTGTGAGCATATTATCCACGCTTATTGAGAATAATAAAAATATTTTAGCAGTTGTTACTAAACCTGATAAAATAGGGGGGAGGGATAAAAAAATGCTTCCACCTCCAGTAAAAAAATTTTTATTAGAAAATAAGATAGATCTTCCCCTGTTTCAACCAGAAAAAGCATCTACCCATGAATTTGCTCAAATATTAAAATCTTATAATCCAGATCTTTTTGTGGTGGTATCTTATGGGGAAATTATAAGCTCTGAGCTTTTATCTATTCCTAAATTAATGCCGATTAATATCCACCCTTCATTTTTGCCTAAATATAGGGGAGCTTCCCCTTTGCGCTCTGCACTATTAAATGGGGATAAAGAAATTGGTATTGCCATTATAGAGATGGTAAAAGCTATGGATGCTGGAGATATTTTGGCTTTAAAAGAGTTAAAAGTTTTGCCAAATGAAAATCATAGTAGCTTGGAAACAAGGGTTTTTATGAAGGCTGGAGAGCTTGTTTTAAAATGCTTAGAATCGTTTGAAAAAAATACTATTAACAAAACTCCACAAATTGGAGAGGTAACTTTTACAAAAAAAATTACTAATGACTTGTTAAAAATTGATTGGACTCAAGGAGTTGATCAAATTATAAATAAAATTCGAGCATTTGGGGAAGCTCCAGGAGCCTATTGCCAAGTGATGATTGGAGATAAGCTTTTAAGACTTAAAATACTTGAAGCGGAAAAAAAATCTAACAAGGGATCTAATCAAATTAAAACTTTATCATTTTCTAAAGATTTTGGTTGGGAAATATCCCTTTTAGATGGGGAAATAAGTATTCTTAAAGTGCAGTTAGAGAATAAAAAAATAGCTAATATAAAAGAATTTATAAATGGCTTAAGGGGGGCGCCCCCTGTGATGTTTTTTTAGTTTTTACCAAAACTATTTCATATCTTTACAAT
The DNA here is from genome assembly GCA_044360335.1 of Chlamydiia bacterium. GTDB lineage: Bacteria > Chlamydiota > Chlamydiia > Chlamydiales > 2-12-FULL-49-11 > JAJACQ01. The sequence goes on from JBIKKN010000001.1 coordinate 12,260, forward strand.
CTATCTATTTACATTTAATAAAAAAAAATGTATTCTTATTATTTTACGTAGGTTAAGATTAAAAAATAAATTACAAAGCCTTGATTTTATAAAAAAAAATATAAGGTATAGAATACAAATAGGAGAGATTTTATGGCAGTAGTAGATATGAATTTTAACAAAAAAGAAAATTATGCGGGGGTCGGATTTGAAGCCTGTGGCATTACATGGCAAGATTCCTTGTTAGGGATGCTAAGCAAGCAGGAAGGTTTTGATGCAGTAATCCATTATGCTGGGCTTATAGCTAAATTTACAAAATCAAAAACTGAAAGTGCTTTTGATGGTATATCTGGGATGTTTAGACAGGTAGAAGAGATTCTTGCAGGTCCTGGTGCTGTACGTAAAGCCTTTGATGCAGGTAAAAATTTTAAAAAATTAGTTTATAAAACAACTAGAAATACCGGAAATGCTTTAAAATTTGGAGCCGATCTTGGTCAATGCGCTAAAAAAGTTTCTAAATTTTTTAAAGCATTAACAAATGCTGGTGTTGTTCAAGTGTCTTCGGCAAATGCATATTTAGTTCACTATACAGGTAAGGGTTTTGGTGTTTTTGCAGACGTATGTAGCTTAACTCTAGCGGGAATTGACCTTAGAGAGGATGGGTTAAAATCAGCAGAAAAGTATGATAAGTGTGCAAAAATTGCAACAGCAATAACATCTATTTCTTTTGCAGTGTTTACAATTCTTACAGGTGTATTTTCTGTATCAGCTCCTTGGCTTTCAGTTGCAATACCACTTAGTTTAACTTTAATGATCACTGCTTTTACAATAAGTGGCCTAACTTCCGTAAACTTAAAAAGAGTAAATTCAAAAGACGCTATGGAAAAGGGAAATAGACTTTTAAAAGAAGGTCCAGAGACTAAACAAGAGATAACCAAGGAAATCAATAAATTACAAGCAAAACTAGACAAAGCAGAAGTAGCACGCATAGCAGAAGAAACACGCATAGCAGCAGAAGCAGCAGAAGCAGCAGAAGCAGCAGACAAAGGCGGGGACGGAGGAAAAAAATAGTAAATAATTTTGTTTATTTAGACTATTTTTTTAAAACTAAAAAGCACGCAAGATTATTCTTGTGTGCTTTTTTTTATTAAGGTATAATATTATTTAGATATTTAGGCGCTTATTATGATAAACAATATAAATACTTTCAGCCCACCTGTGGTTGCTTTTGGGGTAGCCCTTGTAAATATAAATAGCCTGATAAAGGAAAGGGTTAAATATTTTTCTATAACTGCAGAAAATTCTCTAAAATTTAAATTAGATATTATTTTAAAAATATCATCAAATATTTTAAATATTGTAAGTGGAGCTTTTGAGCTTGTAGCTTGTTTAGGAAAATGGGCGGCAAATAGGGTAAAAACCACCTCATCTATTGTTTGCTTAAGGGCTTTTTCTATTTTTGCTATTGTAATTTATGGAGCTAGCTGCTCTATAGATTTATTTAGACAAGCTCAAAAATTTTATTTTTTAGAATCAAGAATAGAAATTGAGCTAAAGAATTCCTCTTATTTTAATGATTTTAGAAAGGAAAAAGAAATAACTATCTATAAGGTCGTAAAATATTGTGAGATGATCGCAAATGGCTATGCTATCGCCGCTTCTATAAGTGCTGTAGGGCAGTTTTTCTCTCTTATTGTTGTAGCTCCAGGGGTTATTTTAACCACTGGCGTTTTAGGGGGAGTGTTATATTCAGTATCTTTTGCTCTAGCAAAAATTTATAATGTGGAACAATTAGAAGAGAAATATTTTGGAAAATGGCTGTAACAAGAGTAGATTAAATATAAAAGAATGGTTTATTTTTATCATTATTGGATCTTTAATTTTTGGATCTTTTGTGATTTCTAGGGTAAAAGTCTCCACGATAAAAGGTAAAATAAATTTTAATTTTGTAGAAAAAAATATAAATCTAAAAAAACATAAAAAATGATTGTCTTAAAATCAGCTCTTTTGATACTATCTTTGCATAACTTATCGTGAGTTCTTAAATAAGAAAAAACGATCTAACTAATTTACACCTTCTTTACGAGAAGGGAAACTGCTATAAAGGATAATAGTATGTCTCTAACTCTAATAGGAAAGAAGCGCGGCATGACACGTGTGTTCGACCCTAAAAGTGGAAAAAATATTCCATGTACCGTTCTTGAAATTCAACCGAATTTAGTAGTGCAGGCTAAAACAAAAGAGTCTGATGGCTATGATGCGCTTAAACTTGGAGCTTTAGCTCTATCTGAAAAACAAATCAAAGGCGCAAAAAAACCAGATATTGGTCAATTTAAAAACAACCTTACCCCAATGAAAACTTTGCTTGAATCTAGAGGTTCTTTTGCTGATAAAAAAGAAGGGGATATGATCCCTTGTTCATATTTTGCAACTGGAAGTTTTGTAGATGTTCAAGGTGTTACAAAGGGAAAGGGCTTTCAAGGTGTTATCAAAAGATTCAAAGTTGGATCAATTGTAAAATCTCACGGAGCTGGACCTGTTGTTCGTCATATTGGTTCTGCAGGATCCTTAACTTCTCACGGCCGTGTGCAAAAAGGGAAAAAAGGGGCAGGGCGTATGGGTAATTGCAATCGCACCACAGAAGGGCTAAAAGTTTTAGAAATTGATGAAAGTCTAGGCGTTGTGGTTGTAAAAGGTAGTGTACCTGGAGCAAATGGCGGAACTATCTATGTTCGAGCTAGCATCAAGGGAAAGAAGTAATAGAGGATAAAGAACAATGTTAAATAAATGTAAACAATACGATATCGAAGGAAAAGAGTTAGCAGAGATTGAAATTTCAGTGATGGAAAATGAAAATAGAGCTCACCCTCAGTCCACCAAAGATTACATCAAAGCTCTTAGAGAAAATGCTAGACAATGGTCTGCAAACACTAAAGATAGAAGTCAATCTCAACATTCTGGAAAAAAACCTCATGCGCAAAAAGGTACTGGAAAGGCAAGACAAGGATTTTTAGGAGCTCCTCAATATAAAGGGGGAGGTAGAGTTCATACTCCAAAACCTAAATTTGATCAGCATGTGAAAATAAATAGAAAAGAAAAAAGAAAAGTAATAGCTACTTTACTTTGTGAAAAAGTAGAAAACAACAGAGTAGTTTTTTTAAAGGATGAAATTTCAGAAAAATGCAAAGTTCCTAAAACTTCTATGTTGGCTAACTTTTTCAAAAAAATTGACATTAGAAAAAGATGCTTAGTTCTTGTAGATCAAAGAGAAGGGCAAGAGATACAAAATTTTAGAAAAAGTATGAATAATCTTCCTAATATTTCTTTTCAATACATAGAAAATTTAAATGGTTATACAGTTATTGCGCATCAACATATTGTTGTTGTAGATTCAGCAGCCGAAATGCTTAACGATTGGATGAGGGGATAAAATGGATAGAAGAAAATCTGAAGTAATTAAGGGAGCTCATGTAACGGAAAAGTCTGCTATGTTATCTTCTTTAAAAGATATGGAAAGCAATAAATCTTTAAAGGCTTGTAAGTCTCCAAAGTATACTTTTGTGGTTGCTAATTGGGCAAACAAAATTGAAGTAAGAAAAGAGATAGAAGAAACATATAAATCTCAAAATGTAAAAGTTGCTAAGGTTAATATCATAAATTTACCTGGAAAAGTGAAAAAATCTCGAAAACCTGGAATTAAAGATGGTTTGCCAAAGATGTTGAAAAAGGCGATTGTCACTTTGAAACCTGGATGTTCATTAGAGTTAGAAAGTTAATATAGGAATCTAAAATGTTAAGAAAGTACAAACCTACTACACCTGGAAGAAGAGCTCTGGTATTACCTGGTATTGAAGAGTTAACAAAAAAGACTTCACCTTTGAAGTCATTGTTAGTTAAAAAACACAGAGTTTCATCAAGAAACAATCATGGACATTTAACTTCACGTGGACGTGGGGGTGGACATAAGCAAGCATATCGTCTTATTGATTTTAAAAGAGATAAAGATGGAATAAAGGCAAAAGTTGCAACAGTTGAATATGATCCAAATAGATCAGCGCATATTGCACTTTTACATTATTTAGATGGAGAAAAAAGATATATCATTGCTCCAAAAGGTATTAAACAAGGTGACTTTGTTCAATCAGGAGCTGATGCTCCAATAAGAACAGGTAATTGTTTACCTTTAAATGCTATGCCTGTTGGATCCACAATTCACAATATCGAAATGCTACCTGGAAAAGGGGCGCAAATGGTAAGGGGAGCTGGTACTTCTGCTCAATTAATGGGAAGAAGTGGTGGCCATGCAACATTGAAAATGCCATCTGGCGAAGTTCGTTTAGTGGTTGATTCTTGTAAAGCAACTTTAGGAGTTGTTTCTAACGTAGAAAATAATTTAATGTCTATTGGTAAAGCTGGAAGAAATAGATGGAAAGGCAAAAGACCTATCAGTAGGGGTGTTGCTACAAACCCTGTAGACGGTTGTATGGGTGGAGGAGAAGGTAAGCACAGTGGTTACTATCCAAGATCTCCATGGGGTACTCCTTCTAAAGGATTTAAAACTAGATCCCGTAGAAAAAGTAAGAAGCTAATAGTAAAAGACCGTAGAAAAAAGTAAAGGAGAAATAGATTGGCAAGATCGTTAAGAAAAGGACCTTTTGTAGATCATCATTTAAGAAGTAAAGTAGATAAAGCAAAAGCGGTAACTTCTAAAACACCGATAAAAACTTGGTCTAGACGTTCAATGGTAACACCTGACATGATTGGTCTAAATTTTGAAGTACATAATGGTAAAAAATTTATTCCTGTTTTTGTTAGTGAAAATATGGTTGGCCATAAGCTTGGTGAGTTTTCACCAACAAGAATATACAGAAAGCATGGAACTAAAAAATAATTAGGAGATGATTATGGCTCTAGCTAGAGCAAAAACAAAATACGCTAAGGTAGGCGCACAAAAAGCCCGAATTATTATTGATTTAGTTAGAGGTTTGGGAGTAGAAGAAGCATTTTTTCAGTTAAGACAAAGTTCAACTGCTTCTGGTCGTTTACTTTTAAAAACTCTTATGAGTGCAGTTGCTAATGCTGAGCATAATAAACATGCAAAAAGAGAAGAGTTGTTTATTTCTGAAGCATTTATTGATAAAGCAAAAACACACAAGAGAGCTTGGTCAAGAAGCCGTGGAATGCGCGCTCCAATCGAAAGAAAAACAAGTCACATCACATTCGGTGTGGATATTAAAAAGACAGTAGCAAGTGGGGAGAAAAAATAGTATGGGACAAAAGACAAATCCAAACGGTTTTAGACTTGCAGTTAGAAAAAAATGGAAATCAAGTTGGTTTGCATCTAAAAATAATTTTGCTGATAACCTTATCGGTGATTATAAAATACGTGAATTTTTAAAGTCACAACCATCCTGTCAATCCGCTAGTGAGTTTACGATAAAAAGAATGGGTGATAAAATTGAAGTCACAATACACACTCCAAGACCTGGTTTAGTAATCGGGAAAAAAGGGATGGAAATTGAGATTTTAAAGAAAGCTTTGAACAAATTTACTGGAAAAGAAGTTTGGGTTGAAGTGGAAGAAATTAAAAGACCTGATCTGGATGCTAAATTAGTAGCTGAATCAATAGCTATGCAATTAAAAAGAAGAACAGCGTTTAGAAGGGCTTTGAAAAAAGCTATACAAAGCACTATGGATGCTGGAGCAATTGGAATAAAAGTACAATGTTCTGGTAGATTAGCAGGAGCTGAAATAGCAAGAACAGAATGGTATAAAGAAGGAAAAGTTCCAATGCAAACATTACGTTTTGATTTGGACTATGCTTCTGTTAGAGCAGAGACAACTTATGGAACTCTTGGAGTTAAAGTTTGGATAACAAGAAGAGAAATGCACGCAGAGAACACGGGGAAGTAGGGGGTTAAAATTGGCATTACAACCGAAAAAAACAAAGTTTAGAAAAACGCAAAGAGGCAGCTTAAAAGGTCTTAGTAAAGCAGGAAATTTTATAGCATTTGGTGATTATGGAATGCAAGCTTTAGGAAGAGGTAAAATTAAAGCAACTGAGCTTGAAGCATGCAGAATTGCAATAACCCGTTTCTTCAGCAGAAAGGGTCAAGTGTGGATTCGTGTTTTTCCTCAGACACCAGTTACTAAAAAACCACTTGAGACTCGTATGGGTAAAGGTAAAGGTGGCGTGGATCATTGGGCTGTAGATATTCAACCTGGCAGAGTCTTATTTGAAGTTGGAGGGAATATTGCTTTAGAAGATGCAAGAAGAGCTTTAGCTATTGCTTCTGGTAAATTAAATATTAGAACAAGATTTGTAGAAAGACTTGAGATGGTAAAAAGTTAAAGGAATTCATATGACATTAGATGAAATAAAAAAATTGGATAAGCAAGCGCTTGAGAAGCATATCATTGATTGGAAGAAGGACTTAATGAAGTTAAGGATCAAAGCGAAGTTAGAAAAAAAAGCGGATAAACCTCATATGTTCAAGGAAATTAAAAGACGTATAGCTAGAGCTCATACACAAAGAAGAGCATTGGAAAATGGAGAAGAAATTTAAATGACTGAACTAAAAGTAAGAAAATCTTTTGTGGGTAAAGTTTCATCAGTAAAGATGGATAAAACTGTTGTTGTTTCAGTAACTGAAAGAAAAAGACATAAAAGATATGAAAAAGTGGTAAGCCGAAATACTAAATTTTATGCACATGATGAAAACAATGAATGTAAGCTTGGCGATACTGTAACAATTATTGAAACTCGTCCTTTGTCAAAGTTAAAAAGATGGCGTGTTAGTAAACTTAACCAGAGAGAAGAGTAAGAATGATACAACAAGAATCACAATTAGAAGTTGCAGATAATACAGGTGCTAAAAGAGTAAAGTGTATTAAAGTTTTAAGAGGATCTAAAAGGCGTTATGCAGGTGTTGGTGACTTAATAGTTTGTTCTGTTAAAGAGACCCAACCTAAGTCCACTGTTAAAAAAGGGGATGTTGTTAGAGCAGTTATAGTACGTACAAAAAGACAAATTAAAAGACCTGATGGTTCTTATTTAAAATTTTATGTAAATAGCTGTGTAATTTTAGATGATAAATTAGAAAACCCAAAGGGAACACGTATATTTGGCCCAGTAGCAAGAGAGCTTAGAGATAAGGGCTTTATGAAAATTGTTTCCCTAGCACCAGAGGTTATTTAGGAAAAAATATGAGAAGATTAAAAAAAGGTGATCCAGTAATTGTAATAGCTGGCAATAGTAAAGGCACAGAAGGAACAATAGAGGCTTTAAAGGCCGATAGAGTTATTGTAAAAGGTGTTAATAAGAAGAAAAGACATGTTAAAGGTGATAGACAAGGAAATCCAGGTAAAATTGTGGAATTTGAAGCACCAATAAACATATCAAATGTAGCTTATTGCATTGATGGTAAACCTTGCAAATTAAAAGCAAGAAATAATAGTGACGGAAAAAAAGAAATATATGCTGTTTCCTCTGGTAAAGAAGAAAAAGTAATTAGAACAATATAGAGATAGTGAGAATATGAAAGATAGTCAATTTCAAAAACATTACAAAGATGTAGTTAGGAAAGGCTTACAAGATAAGTTTAATTTTAAAAATAAGCATAATATTCCGAAACTTGCTAAGATAATTGTTAGTATGGGTCTTGCAGAAGCTGCAAATGATAAGCAACTTCTTCAGTATTGCATAAGTGATTTAGAGCAAATCACAGGTCAAAAGCCATTTGTAACAAAGGCAAAAAAATCTATATCTAACTTTAAACTTAGGGAAGATCAGCCAATTGGTGCTATGGTTACTTTGCGCGGTCGTAGAATGTATGATTTTATGTTTAAACTTATACATATATCTACTCCTCGTATACCAGATTTTAGGGGTTTAAAGAGAAAATGTGATGGAAGAGGCAACTATTCCATGGGGCTAAAGGATCAGACGGTATTTCCTGAAGTGAATTTAGATAATATGAAAAAATCACAAGGTATGAATATAACATTTGTGACAACTGCAAGCTCTGATGAAGAGTGCATCAGTTTTCTAGAATTAATGGGCATGCCAATCAAAAAGAACAAAGATAATTAAAGGAGATATCGCTTAAATGATACATGATCCAATAGCAGATATGTTAACTCGAATAAGAAATGCGATAGCAAGAGAGCATCGTTTTGTAAATGTGCTTTACAGTAAAATAAATTTAAATATCTTGAAAGTTCTTGAAGAATCAGGATTTATTGAAAGAGTGCTTTTAAATACAGAAGGTAGACTAATTAGAGTTTACTTGAAATATGCAGAAGATAGAAGCCCTATAATAAATGAGATTAAGCGTGTTTCAACTCCTGGAAGAAGAAAATATGTTGGTGCAGAAAATTTACCGATTATTAGAAGGGGATTAGGCAAGAGTGTTGTATCAACTTCTAAAGGTGTAATGTGTGCTGATAAGGCGAGAAAAGAAAAAATAGGCGGAGAGCTGATTTGCTCAGTTTGGTAGAATTCAAAGGAGAAATAGATGTCAAGACTTGCTAAAAAACCAGCTATATTACCAAAAGGTGTAGAGATATCTCTTAAAGGTAATAAAGTAGATGTTAAAGGACCTAAAGGTGCTATATCACTACTGCTTAGTCCTGGAATAAAAGTGGAAGTAAATGGAGAGTCAGCAATGGTGCTCCCAACAGAACAATTAACTCATCTACCCTTTCTAGGATTAGATAAGTCACGTTTAGAAAATGCAATTACTGGTGTGTCGGCTGGGTTTACTAAGAAATTAGAGCTTGTTGGTGTTGGGTATAGAGCAGCTGTTAAAGGTAGAATTCTGGATTTGAATTTAGGTTTTTCACATCCATGTGAGCTTAATATTCCAGAAGGGATAGAGGTAAAGGTAGATAAAAACACTTTAATTGAAGTTTCTGGAATAGATATAGTAATGGTTGGACAATTTAGTGCAGTTATAAGGTCAAAAAGACCTCCTGAGCCTTATAAAGGTAAAGGTGTGAAGTATGTTGGTGAATATATAAGAAGAAAAGCTGGTAAAAAGGCTAAGTAGGAAATTATGCAAAACGAATTGAAAAAGACAAATGTTCGAAGAGCTCGTAGAGCTAAAAGAGTTAGAAAAACTTTATTACTTTCTGAAAGAAGTAGATTATCAGTAAACCGTTCTCTTAGCAATCTTTATGCTCAGATAATTGATGATAGAAATTCTGTGACAATAGTTGGTATATCTACAGCATGTAAAGAGTTAAGTGGTATAAAAAGCAAAACTGAAAAATCGAAAAAGGCTGGAGAGCTTTTGGCAAAGGCTGCGATAGAAAAAGGAGTAACTAAGGTAGTATTTGATCGTGGATATTATAAGTTTCATGGTAGAATTGCTGCGTTTGCTGAAGGTGCAAGAGAAGCTGGATTGGTATTTTAAAAAGGATAATTTTAAATGACAGAAGAGAAAAAGAATGCTCGTAGGGATAAAAAAGAAGAACCTAAAAGCAAAGATTTTGAAGAAAAAGTTTTATTCATAAACAGATGCGCAAAAGTTGTTAAGGGTGGAAGAAGATTTAGTTTTTCAGCTCTTGTGATTGTTGGCGATGGTAAGGGTGCTGTTGGGGTAGGCTTTGGTAAAGCAAATGAAGTTGCAGATGCGGTTGCAAAGGCAGTTGGAGATGGTAAAAAGAATATGAAAACCTTCGAATTAGAAGGGGATACTATTCCTCATGATGTTATCGCTACGGCCGATGGAGCAAAAGTAATTATTAAATCAGCAGAAAAAGGAACAGGTATTGTAGCAGGTTCTCAAATTCGTGCTGTATTAGAAATGTGCGGTGTAAAGGATGTTGTTGCAAAGAGTTTGGGCGCAAATAATCCTGGCAATCAGGTAAGAGCAACTCTTCTAGCATTATCTAGTTTGAAAAATAGAAAGAAAACTCTGGAAGAGAGGATGGCATAATGTTAACTTTAGATAATTTGAAAAAAAATCCTGTTCACAAGACTAAAATGAAAAGAGTTGGTCGCGGGGTAGGTTCTGGAAAAGGTAAAACTTGCGGACGTGGTACAAAAGGGGCAAAAGCTCGTTCAGGATATAAGCGTCGTCAAGGTCAAGAAGGGGGACAGTGTCCGATATTTAAAAGAGCACCAATTAGAGGTTTTTCTAACGCAGCTTTTCAAAAGGAAGTTTTTGCTATTAATTTAGGTATGATTTCAGCAATGTTTGAAAATGGTGATGTAGTTTCCATTGAAACTTTAAAAGAAAAAAGTTTAATTTCTAAGAAAAAAGATATTAAAATTAGAATTTTAGGTCATGGTGAATTAGATAAAAAAGTTACTTTCAAAGCGGATCACTTTAGCAAAACTGCAGAAGAGAAAATTTTAAAGGCAGATGGTAAAATAGAGCGAGTTTAATATGATTGAAAAGATAAGAAATATATTAAAAGTTAAAGAACTAAAAGAGAAAATTATCTTTACTCTTTTGATGCTTCTTGTCTGTAGAATCGGTGCATATATTACTGTTCCAGGGATAAATGGGGAGTTAATACTTCAATCTTTTAGGGCAGCAGTGGGTGGTGGGCAGAATTTATTTCAATTAGTGGATGTTTTTACAGGTGGTGCTTTTGCTAAGATGACAATTGTTGCCTTAGGAGTTATGCCTTATATTACAGCTTCTATTATAATACAGCTTTTAATGGCATCTATCCCATCTTTACAAAGAGAGATAAAAGAAACTGGAGATATTGGTAAAAGAAAACTTGGCCGTTATACAAGGTTATTTACTTTAGCTATAGCTTTATTTCAGTCCACTTTATATGCAAAGCAAGCACTAGGATTCAATTTAGCAACTCCAGGGGTTGTATTTAGTGAATTTACATCTATTACAGCTTTTGGTTTTCCTTGGCTATTTTATTTAGTTACAGTTATTTCTATGACTACTGGAACATTATTTTTAATGTGGATTGGCGAGCAAATCACAGAAAAAGGGATCGGAAATGGAATTAGCATGATCATTAGTCTTGGGATATTATCTTCTCTTCCAAGTTCATTAGGAAGTATTATCAGTGGGTTAAATATTGAATCTCAGCAGGCAGGGCAGTTAACTTTAACCTCTTTGATAGTTTTGAGCGCTCTTTTTGTAGCAATTATTGTAGGAACTATAATGATTATTCAAGGTGTTAGAAAAATACCTATTCAATATGCAAGAAGAGGGATTGACAATTCTGGTACGCAAACTAAATCACCATTTATACCATTAAAAATTAATTTTGCAGGTGTTATTCCCGTAATCTTTGCATCTACATTTTTGATGTTTCCTGCAACTATTGGAAGTTTAATGAAAGGATCTGTATGGATTTCTAAGATAACAAGTTACATAGCTCCTGGATCTACAGGTTATATAATTTTATTTGTATCTTTGATTATACTATTTACTTTTGTTTGGACTTCTATGCAATTTAGACCAGATCAAATAGCTTCAGAAATGAAAAAAAGTGGAGCATTTATACCTGGAGTTCGTCAAGGAAAGCCTACAGAAGAATATATAGAGCATTCTATGACAAAAATTACGTGCATTGGTGCTTTTTTTCTAGCTTTTATTGCAATTTTGCCTACAATAGTTAGCAAATTGTTATCAATAGATCCTACTATCTCTCAATTTTTTGGTGGAACATCCATTTTGATATTAGTAGGAGTTATTTTAGATACAAGTAAGCAAGTTGAATCGCATTTAATAATGCAAAAATATGATGGATTTATGTCGACCACTAAGATCACAGGAAAATTTTAAATATAGGATAAAAGAAATATGCCAAGAGTAGCAGGAGCAGATATACCTAAGAAGAAGCGATTAGTAATTGCGTTAACTTACGTGTATGGTGTGGGACCAAGTAGAGCAAAAGATGTATTAAAAGCTCTTAAACTAAGTGAAGATATGAAAGCTGAGGAGTTAACAGAAGGGCAAGTTGCTCAACTTACTTCTCACTTACAGCATTCTTATTTAGTTGAAGGGGATTTAAGACGAGAAGTTCAGTCAAATATCAAGCGATTGATTTCTATAGGAAGTTATCGTGGGATGAGACACAAATTAGGATTACCAGTTAGAGGGCAAAGAACTAGCACAAATGCAAGAACTCGTAAAGGTAAAAAGAAAACAGTAGCGAACAAGAAAAAATAATAAAATGAGGACCTAAGATTGGCTAAAGATAAAGTAGTTAAAAATGTAATGAAGAAAAAGCCTGTAAAAGCGAAAAAGAAAAGATCGGTTTCTATTGGCATAGCTCATATAAACGCAACTTTTAACAATACAATTATAACAGTGTCAGATCCACATGGTAATGTTGTAGCTTGGGCATCAGGTGGAAAAGTTAACTTTTCTGGATCTAGAAAATCATCTGGATTTGCGGCAACGGTTGCAGCACAAGATGTAGCAAAAGCAGCAGTTTCTATGGGAATGAAAGAGGTAGAGGTTAGATTAAAAGGACCAGGGGCTGGAAGAGAGTCAGCTATTAGAGGTTTGGCAAGTTCTGGATTAACAATTACAGTTATAAAAGATATTACCCCTATTCAGCACAATGGATGTAGAGCTCGTAAAAGAAGAAGAGTATAAATCTAAATAATTAGATAACAATTTTTAAGGATAAAAAGAAATATGACAGATGTAAGATATGGAAAATTTGAATTGCCTACAAAGGTAAAAGTAGAAGAAGATGAAGACTCTACAAAAAAAGCTCGTATTATAGCAGGTCCTTTTGAAAGAGGGTTTGGCCATACGATTGGGAATGCTCTTCGTAGAATTATGTTAACTTCTTTAGAATCTCCTGCAATTGTTTCTATTTTAATAGAAGGTATATCTCATGAGTATATGGCATGTGAAGGTATTATTGAAGATATGACACATATTATTTTAAATACAAAGGATGCTTTGCTAAGACGTCTTGCAATAGGTGATGGAGCTGGCGTACGTAGTGTTAAAACAATTGGAAAAGATGTTGAAGTTACAATGGAGATGATTGCTGCAGCTAATGGGTCATATAAAGTTACTTTAGGAGATGTGGTAGAAGATGGTGAGTTTGAGGTATTGAATAAAGACCATGTTTTATTTACAGTTACAAAACCTATGGTAAAAAAAGTGATGTTTAAAGTTGCAACAGGCAGAGGTTATAAACCCTCTGAGGCAATTAAGTTACCTAATAAAGTAGTAGATGAAATTTATATAGATGCTTTGTTTTCCCCAGTAAGAATAGTAAACTACTTTGTAGAAAATGCAAGGGTAGGGGGAGAGACTGATATGGATAGATTAGTATTAGATATTACTACCGATGGTCGTATTACTCCTAAAGAAGCGTTAACATTTGCAACACAAATTGCAAACCTTCATTTTTCAGTATTTAATGAGATGAAATTTCAGACTGTTACGTATGAAGATGAGAAGGAAGAGGAAGAGGGTGATAGAGATACTTTATTAAACAAGCTGTCTTTAAAAATTAATGAGATTGAACTATCTGTTAGATCAACAAATTGTTTGCAGCAGGCAAATATTGATACTATTGCAGAGCTTGTAATTATGCCAGAGCCAGATATGTTAAAGTTTAGAAATTTTGGTAAGAAGTCTTTAAATGAAATAAAGGCAAAATTAGATGAGATGGAACTATATCTTGGAATGGATCTTTCTAAGTATGGTATCACTCGTGAGAATGTAAAAGAAATGGTTAAAGAGTTGATTGATAAAAAGTAAGGGATATTAAGAATAATGAGACATAGAAATAGTAAGACAAGGTTAAATAGAACTACTGCTCATAAAAAAGCATTAATGAGAAATTTAGCTAAAGAGTTAATTAAGCACGAGACAATATCAACTACAAAAGCTAATGCTAAAGAATTAAAAAAGGTATTTGAGCCTTTGGTTACTCTTGCAAAGATAGATACTCTTCATGCAAGACGACTTGTATTATCAAAGCTTGGATTGCATTATAATTCACTAACTCCAAAAGAAGCTAGAAAGGCTAAAGAAGGGGATACATCTATGTACAACATAGATAGAATTGTGATGGATAAGTTATTCAAGGATCTTGGTCCTCGTTATAAAGAAAGACCAGGTGGATATACACGTATTGTACTATCTTCAAGACGAGTTGGCGATGCAGCTGAGACTTGTTTTATTGAGTGTGTATAAGCGCTTTTTAGAAATCACTTCTTTACATTTGCATAATTCTCAACTAATATAAGAAATATTTATTGTTATTTATTTATAGGTAGCAAGGGGGAGCTAAATGGTACAAAGAGTTGCTATCAATGGGTTTGGGAGAATTGGAAGATTAGTGTTTCGAGCGCTATTTGATGATCCTAATTTTTCTGTTGTTTTAATAAATGATTTGGGAGAACTTCATAATTTAGCTTATCTATTAAAATATGATAGTATT
>JBIKKN010000018.1:0-9684 GCA_044360335.1 Chlamydiia bacterium
TATAATGGTTTATATATAGGGGATATTATCGGAGGGCAAGAGCAAATAGTAAGGAAAAAAATGGTATTTGGCAAATATCTTCCCCATTTAAAGAGAAAACAGATCCTTCACGATATTTGTTTTTCTCAAGAAGAAAGTGTGGAAACTATAAAAGCTCGAGTAGTAGAAAATAAAAGACTTTTACCTTGTAAATATAAAAGTTATGAAAATCCAGTTTCCTATCCTATAAAAATATTAAAAAAATACAGTCAAAGAAAACAAGAGAGCCTTTCAAACACAAAATTTGCATAGACTTCTTCAATTATTATTGTTTTTTTAATTGAAGTTAATCCTGATTGAATTTTTATAGCTGTTTTAGGGGTAGAAAATTCTTTGCTTAAAATTTCTATTAAAGCTTTGTTTGCAAGCCCTTTTTCTCTTGGCAGCTTTACATGGATAACTAAAAAATCTCCCTCCTTTTTTACTATTTTACTTTGATAGCTATTTGCTTTGACTTTAACTTTTAGTATCATATTCTTGATTTTACATTTAATTTGAAATATTATAGTCTAATTTATATGGTTAGCACTTTTAAAATCCTATTATTAGCCTTTGTTTTTATAAATTTAAATGCTAAAGTTTTACAAATTGGGGATGATGCCCCTGATTTTATTTTAAAGGATCAAGAAGGGTTTGTCCATAACCTTATCTCCCACAGGGGCTCTTTTGTTCTTCTTTGCTTTTATCCAAGAGATTTTACCTATCAAGCACGAAAAAAAGTGAGAATTTTGGAAAGTATGCTATGTAACAGTTTAAATGATAAATTCATAGTATATGGGATAAGTAATGATCCTATAAGTAGTCATTTTAAGTTTTATAAAAAGATGAAAATTTCTTTTGATTTGCTTTCTGACCCAGAGGAAAATGTAATAAAAGCCTATAATGCTAAAGGATATATTGAAAATAAGCCACTTATAGCTTTAATAGGGCCAGATGGTAGAATTTTTAGAATTTTTGAAAATATGCACAACCTGCTTAGCTCAAAAGAGCTTATATCTGAAATAATTTTTGGTAGCCTTTAATTTGAAATTGTGATCATTTCAAAATAAAAATGAGGTATTTTTTGATAACATTAGTTTATGAATCAAAAGAACCATCCCCTTTATTTGAAAATCAAATGAGGGAGATTTCAGGTGTGGAGGAAATTCAGTGCATTTGTGTATTTGATATTTTTAGTGCTAAGGCATTTAATAAAAGTTTAGAGCAAGCCTCCTATGATACTGTTGTTTTCCTTCGAGAGGGGGTTTTTATCTGCTCAGAAAATTGGGGAAGAAAGATCCTTAAAACCTTTGCCACATCTTCACATGGAATTATTGGAACATTAGGAACTTTAATTGTGCCAATGTCTGGGATCCTTTGGGAAAAAGAAGAGCCATTATGTGGATCTATTTGGTATAAAAAGTATAAACCTAAATATAAAAATACTTTTGGAGAAAAATTTGAAGGTAAGGTTTTAGATGTTGTAACTTTAGAAGGCAGTTTTATGGCAATTCATAAACAAAGAATTGCAGAGAGCTTTGATGAGAAATTTAGAGGAAATAGTTTTTACGACACAGATTTTTGTATTCAAAACTATAAAAAAGGGATAAAAATTGGGGTTATTAGTGGAATTGATATCCTTAAAGAAAATTTTGATGAACAAGATGACGATTTTTTAATAAATCACAAAATGTTTATTAGTAAGCATAAAGATCTTCCCCTTAGAATTGTCCCAGAAGTATTTATTAATAAAGAAGAAGTAAAGTTAGATGCTTTTCCCTCTATTAACATTGTGATTGCAAATAAGGGGGATATATTTGATTTAATTACTTCTACTGAGTCTATATATAGAGAAAGTAGTTATCCTAATTATAAGATTACGGTAGTTGACTTTGGCTCCTCTGAGGAGGAAATTAGGGAACTTTCTGCCTACGTTAAAGGGAGAAAAAACATTTCCTATATTCAAAAAACACATTCCCATTTACCTGTAATATATAATGAGCAAGCCCAAGAAAATCAGGCCGATCTTATCCTTTTTATGTCAAAACATGTAGTATTTCAAAATGATGCGATCTCATTAATGGTGAAAACGTATTTAAAAGATCCTAAGGGGTGTGGAACAATTGGGATCAGATCCCATCAAAAAAGTCATATGGTTAGACAAATGGGTCTTGAACTTTTTACCTATGAAACAGATGAGGGTTTTGAATTAGGCTTGAATATGAAAGGGTATGGTAAAGCGTATGGCTACCAAAATAAAATAATCAAAGGGGTAATGGGCAATTCTTTGGAATGTCTTTTAGTGGAAAGGGAGGTATTTCTTAATTTAGGTGGTTTTAATCAAAACTATTTCCACAGCCTAGAAGATTTTGAGCTAAATTTGAAAATGATTTTAGAGAACAGAAAAAATTTTTTAATTGGAACAGCTGTTGCTATTTATCATGGAATTGACAAACCAAAATTTATCCTTCAAGATTATACCATTTTAATGGATTTTATAAATAAAAATATTGATCTTATATCCCCGTATGTAAGCTTAATAACTCACCTTACGCAAAAATAAGAAGATTTTGGCCCTGCCAAAACCTTCTTATTTTTGCGTAAGGTGAGTTAATAAAAGTTTAGTTTTAAAATCCCCAAGCACCACGAATTGCAAAATAATCGGTAAATTGATCAAAAAACTGCCCCTCACTGTATCCATTATGGTATTCAAAAAAGATTCTAACATTTCTACCTGCTCTTTCAAGTTTTGACCACTCATATCCTAATTGAATAGTTAATGAAGGTCTGTAATTGTTAGCTTCCCAATTTTGACAGTCAATTGCTAAAAAAGGAACTCCATATAATCTTGGATGTCTAAATTTATATACAAAAGGGCGAAATTCTAATCCATACTCAGCATAAAATGTTTTCATAGGAAAAGAGTTGTCAGAATTTATTACAAAACCTGGACCTGCATATAACCTTAAAGATTCTTTAAACTGATAAGAGATAAAAAAATCAATTGCTTCAAAACTTGGATTTGTTCTAAGAACCATAGGGTTATTTACCATATATTCATCCCCTAAATGGGAAGAGATATGATAAATTTTTAACCTATAGGAAAAATTACCTTTTGAATAAGAGAGGGGAATTGCAAGGATATAATCAGAAGTTACAAGTTCTGCCCACTCATCATTTGTTTGAACAGATGGATTCATATTAAAATTTGCCCACATACAAGCAAAGATATCAATTTGAAGATCTCCACCATACACATCAAAAAATCTATAAATAGGAAAGATATCTCCTAAAGAAATAGCTATTTGCTGCGGGGCTAAAACTTGATCTCCCCATCTATAAGCAATAGAGTATACAGGGTCTCTTGGATTTGCAATTAATGGCTCAAATAAAACTGTTGTTTCAGGGAACCATACTCCGGATAATCTGTAGTTGTACCTTTTCTCCTTTATTTTTTTAGAAACTTCTTTGTTTAATTCCACAGATTTTACAGCTTTTATACTTGGTAAATCAGCCACAAAAGTGATAATACTATTTCTAATCCTTTGATCCGATGGCAAGTTATATAAATATACTGTTCTATCTTCTCCAACAGACACTAAAACATATGTTTCATAATAGTTTGCATCAATTAAAGCTTGTATATACCCTTCTAAATAACAAACATCTTCTTCTTTTAAAGAATTAGTAGGAAGGTGGTCTTTATGGGATAAACGGAGACTTTTTGAAACTTTTTTCTTTTTTTCATTAGAAGTATCTCCTATTAAAAAATAAGAGTCTAAAAGAGCTCTTTGACCATCTTTTTCAGAAACTTTAGCAACATATGGAACTTTTAAGGGGGGCTCATCAGAAGATAAATTTGATAGCTGCACAATCCCTAGGGTAAATATAATACAAAGTTTATTCATAAGAGCCAAAATATAATGTTGTCCTATTTTTTCTCTATATAAACTTAAGAAATACTATGCAATATTTATTTTATCAGTGATTTTTTGTAAAATTCTATCCGTTTTAAACTTTCCTCAAGCCTCTGAATAGAAATTCTCCCATCTTTTACAGCCTCTACAAGATTTTTATGAAGATCTTTGATCTCTTTTATATTATACACAGGATCTTTTTCTGTGAGCAAATTTCCCCCTATTAAGAGTATGTCATTTCCTGCATTGAATGCTTTTACCGCAATGTCTGTTAGATTATTTGTTAATATTGCCCCCATACGAAGGGAGTCTGTGATAATAATCCCAGTGTAATTAAGTTTTTTGCGTAAAATATCTTGGAGGAATATTTTTGATAAAGTTGCTTGATTATCTGGATCGATATTTGGAAATAAGATATGGGCTGTCATTATAAAGGGGGCATAAGAGGCAAGCTTTTGATAAGGTATAAGCTCACAAAGCATAAGCTCATCTAAGTTTTTTAAAGAAACTGGAAGGGTATAGTGAGAGTCGGAAGAAACATCACCATGACCTGGAAAATGTTTTAAACATCCCATTATTTTACAATGAGTTAATCCCATCAGAAATCTTCTTGCAAATTTTGTTACAACAAAAGGGTCACTTCCAAAAGATCTATTTCCAATTACCATATTTTCTGGATTGGAATTTATATCTACTACTGGGGCAAAATTTAAATTGATTCCAATTTTTTCTAAGGCTTTACCAATATCGATAGCAGATGTCATTGCAGCATCTTGATTTAAGAGGCTGCCAATTTCTTTTGCAGATTGTGAACCTAAATTTAATCTGTCAATTCTTCCTCCTTCTTGATCTATCCCAATAAATAAAGGAATGTTAGAATGCATTTGTAGATTTTTTGTTAGATTTTTTATTTTTTCAAGGTCTGTTAATTTATTTGCCCAGTTATATAGGATAATCCCACCTGGATGGATCTGATTAAGAACATCTTCCATTTGTTTTGTAAAATCTTCTCCATGAATTGGAAACATAAGAATTTGTCCAATTTTTTCTTCTATACTTAGCTCTGCAAAGAGGCTAAATAAAAATAACATAGGGAAAAATATATTTTTCATTTTTATCTTCTTAAAAACAGTAAAAAAAAATGATTTTAGAGAATCTATTTATTTTTATACTAGTAAAAAATAAGTAGATTTATTTCTCCTTTTTTTGTACTATCAATCTTAAAATTAAAAACTAACACTTTGAGGTTGTAAAGATGAGCAGAAAACTTTTTTATTTATTGGCAGTAACAGCGTCTTTTTCCGGATTTAATCTATATGCGGATCAAAATTGTGATTCTTGTGAAGAGGAAAGAGCTCTTAGAGAAGAAATTGAAGAAGTTGTACAAGAGGCAGAAAAAGCAGGTGTTTCAAGAGAAGAAGTACTTGAATTAATTAATGAAGAACTTGGTTTAGACGAAAAAGCAGAGTAATCTGCCTTTTTTAAATCTAAAGTTATTTATTTGACTAAGATCAAACCTTCCTTCTATAATCTTTATAGAAACTGATATTATTAGAATTTTAATTTTTAATTTAGGAGATGGAAGGATGGTTAGATTAGGTCTTTGTTGTAAGTTTAAAGAGCAAGATATTGTATTTAAAACTACTACTGTTTCTTATTTATTGAAAATTGATTCTAAAGGGCAAGATTTTAAAAAATATGTAAAAGATATTATTGCTTTTAATATTAAATCTTTGGATCAAGCTATTGCCTATTGTGATCTTCACGAAATTGGATGTTTTCGCATTTGTAGTGATTTTTTTCCTGCAATTACCCATGAGCAAACCAAATATTGTTTGGAAGAGCTAGAGGATTACCCAATATTATTAGAGGGTCTTAAAATCTGCAAAAAAAAAGCCTTAGAAAAAAATATTCGCTTTACCATGCATCCAGGTCAATTTACTCTTCTAAGCTCCCCAAATGATGAGGTGACAAAAAAATCTATAGAAGATCTAAATTACCATGCCCACTTAGCTGATTTAGTTGGAGCAGATGTTATAAATATACATTTAGGGGGGGCATATGGAGATAAAAAAAGTGCTTTGGAAAGGGTGGAAAAGAATTTTCATAAGCTAAAGGGGGAAGTTAGATCGAAGTTAACTTTTGAAAATGATGATAAAATATACTCTGCAGAAGAAGTGATAAAAGTGTGTAAAAAACTTAAAGTACCTTTTGTGTATGATGTCCACCACCATAGATGCTTAAAAGATAAAATGTCTATAGAAGAGGCAACAGAACATGCATTAGTTTCTTGGAATAAAGAGCCTCTTTTTCATATCTCTTCACCCATTGAAGGTTATGATGGAAAAGCCCCTAACCGCCACCATGATTTTATAAACATAAATGATTTTCCCCCTTTTTGGAAAAATATAGATCCTTTAACTGTGGAAGTGGAAGCTAAAGCCAAAGAGCTTGCGGTTTTAAAACTACAAAAAGAGTTAAAAACTTAAGGTCTAATTTATTTTGCTCATCTTACAAACATAAAATATGAGGAATATTTTTCATTTTTACCACCCGCAAGCAAAGCTTGCTAGAGAACACAGAGAACACAGAGAAAATACAAACAATAATTTTCTCTAATAGTTCTCTTCGGAAATTTTCTTTGCTCTTTAAAACAGCAATTTTTCAGTTGCTCTGTGTTCTCTAGCAAACTTTAGTTTGCCGGTGGTAGAATAAAAAAAACAAATCTAAAAAATGAGCTTGAGGTTTTAAAACTATAAAAAGAGTTAAGGGAGTAGAAAAGATGTTTTGTGAGCTTGTTTGATCCCTTTTTTAAATTCAAGGGATTTTCCGATTAACTCTCCAAGAGAGCTAGCAGTGGGAGAATGTTTACGAAAACTTTTAGATTGAGAAAGGTGGGGGTAAAGGATCGATTTAAAAAGGGTAAGTTGATTTTCTATTACCATCAAAGCCCCTGTAGTTTCTTGGGAATATTGATTTTTAAGATCTTGCATTTTTTTAAAGTAACCTTTTGCAATTCCAAGAAAAAAGGAATTTTTTTCTGTAACACCTTTTAAACCAGAAAGGGCCCAAAGTCTTTCTAATTCTATATCAAGGGTAGCTCCAATATATTCGGCTATTTCGGTGTTTACAGCGCTACCTATGATCTCAAGATATACATACTCTTTGGTAGAATTAAAAATGGTGCTTACAAAAAAAGTTTCTAAAATATGAGCTATAGCTTCCATTTTTGCACTTTTTCTTTTGCTTTTTATAATGCGCTTTAAATATATCTGCTCTTTATTTTCAAAAGACCTTTCCATATTATGTTTTAATAAAAGCTCTCTAGATTTGATGAGGGCTGAAGTGGATTCATGGGTATTTGAGCTTGAGCTAAGAGCAAGGAGCTTTTCAATTTTCCTTGAAATAGAACTTTTATTTAATGATGGAGATTCTTCTAAAGAAATTTTTGCTGCATAAACCTCTTTACCCCAATTTAGCCCCATACAAACAGATCTAAACTCTCTTCCGTGGGGAAAAAAACCGCCTCCATATTCGATATAAGTTAAATAGTGGGCAATTTCATGTCGAATAAGGTTAGAAAGCTCCTCGTTAGAGCTAAAAAAAACAGACTCATGAAATCCAAGTTCAAGAAAATCTGCATCAAAATACCCAAGTTTATTCCCATGGTTAAAAATTACTATTTTTACGGGATAAGAATATCTACCCGTTTTATCGTAAAATCTATCCCCACGAACTTTAAGTTTTACTTCTTGGGTAAGGATATTTTTAAGAATAAATTTAATTTTTCCAATAAGCTCCCCGATTTTTTCTGAATATACGATCATAAAATCTTAATTTATTTTTGCCATCGCCAATTCTCATCACCTATTCCATTCCATGCAGCTTCAATGTGGCGCTTACGAATAAGATTTTCATTTCCTAAAAAATATGCAGCGGTACAAATTCTTTGTAGAGCTTCTTTTGCTACATCACTATTTTTTTGGGATTTATAATGATTAAAAATTTCTTGGCCAACTTTTCTACATTTTTCTTTAGTTTCTGAATCTTTTAAAATAGACATTGCATCTACTAGATATAAAAAATCAGCATTTGGAACTACTGGATGCAAATTAGATAAAGATTTTTTAAGAAAATTTTCATAGGACATAACATATACCCTTTTATCAGTGGGGTAAGCAGTAAATCCTCTGATTAATGACTTTTCATTATTTGTAATATCTGCTGCTAAAGTGTAAAAAACATAACTATTAGTTTTTGTTTTTTTAGCTCCTAGTAAAATTACTTCCACAGGCGGACAATGAGGTTTTTTTGTTCCTTGTGCCCAGCCATAAATTTTCCTACCAGCAATTTCCCCTTTTAACGGAAAAGCTTCTTCTTGATAAGCTGAAGGTCCCATTTTTCCTATAGCTACAAGATTTCCAAAACTCATTAAAGAGTGGATAAGCTTATCAATTGTATCACATGGTGGAGCTTTTACATCCCAGCTTTCATCTATAAAAACTATCTGTTTAGGAGGAAGAAACACTGTATTTGAAGTTTGTAACATAAAACGCCCTTATTAAAATTTAATAAAGAAATATTTTATGATATTTTAAGTATTTTAGTCAATATCTACATCTACCGTTGAAACTTCTCTACTTTTTAAAATTTTATAAATTTGCTCAAAGGTAGAATAATAGATTTGACTTGAAGTTTTAGGAACGTAGCTAGAGAAATCAAATTTTTCAAATGCATCTTTACCCGTTTCACCATCTGTATCAGCAGGTAGATTTAGCATCATAATGAAAACATCTTTAATGAATTTGCCTTGCGGAAAATTAGTAGCCGAACTGCTTTTGCTTTTTAAGAGAGTTACGCTTTCACTGTTTTTTTCTAAAAATTTTTCAACATATGTTTTTTCATTATCTATATCAATATCAATTTTACTTTCAAACCTAAAAAGGGCTTTTTGATCGAAAAAACTTTTATAGGATTTCATAAAATGCTCTATATGACAAAAGTTGAAGGATATACGTTCAAAATCTATGTCATACGAACGCAATTTATATTCTGGCCTAAGAAACAAATATCCAAAGAATTTTTCAAATTCTTCTAAACATTGATTTTTTAATAAAAGGTTAAAACTATCCAAGCTTTTTTCCATCTTGTTTTCTGGATCAATAGATTTACGAATAAAACTCTGTTTTTTCTCGATTGCAGTTGTTAAATCTTCAAAATAAGAGTTGCTTTGTCGATTAAAATCCTCTTTTAGTGGATATGTTAAATTTAAATTTTTAATAAGAGTATTTAAATTATTTAAATTTTTTTCTTGTTTTTTTATTGCTGTTTCTTTTATTTTTGCATTGAATAGGTTTTCAAGCTTATTTAGCTTTTCTGAAATAGTTTGACTTATATTTCTAGAGATTCTACGGGTATGGATCCAATTATCTAAAGCTATTTGATTAGCCCTCCAATTGATTTTGTCCTCCTCATCCAAAGATGCTAGGTTTTCAGCAATCTCAAAGAGCTTTATTTTTTTTTTGATAAAATCGCTTTCTCCAGAAATTTTATCGGCAGTATTTTCTATAAAAAGCTGAGCTTTTATACAAATATTGTGGTCTGTATGTCGAAAAGGTAGGCTAAAAATGGAAAAAACAATAACGCCTATTTCTTCAAATAAATCAGCAGCAAGATGACGAGCATTTTTAGAAAAATTTACCCAATATGCAGAAGGGGATTGATAGATAGAAGAAATGGAAGCTGTTTG
>JBIKKN010000020.1:0-9619 GCA_044360335.1 Chlamydiia bacterium
TAGATTGGGATAAAGCCTATAAAGGGTTTATCCTTAATTAATTTTTATAATTCAGCAATATCAATGATATGGTAGAAATATCGACTACTTAATAAAGAATCAGAAACTGGACCTAAATGAAGGAGAACAGGTGCAACGCCAAAGCCTTTTGGAAAGCTTAAAGAAGCTATTTTACTTTTTAGTTCATCGATAACTTCTAGGCCTAATTCACGCCATCTCATTTTTATTTCACATACAAACAAAGTGTTAGATTGCATTTGAATTAGGTAGTCAATTTGACATCCTTTTTTATTTTTGCGTAAGGTGAGTTATTGGTAGTTTTTTGAAAATAGGGGTTGTCAATAACCACATCTTGAGAGGAAATACCAAGGGATTGATAAATTAAAGATCTATTTTTAAGTAGCAGATTTTCTAGCTGAAAATCAAGCATAGGTTCTAGCCCAGTCAAGCTTGAAAGTGGGGCATTTAAAAAAGAACCTTGTTCTATTTTTCTAAGATTAGGATAGATATAATGGGTATAGAATCGAAGGTAATTGTCGCAAAGTCGATATAAGGTAAGCTTTCCAGGTTTACCTGTTTTTAACGACCAATCTGGATGTTTACTTATAAATCCACAAATTTCAAGAGCCTTAAGGTCAAGAGTGAGGGTGCCACTTGGGCAGTAGCCTATTTCTTTTTGTAAACTAAATCTACTTTTCATCCCCTGACTTAAAATGTTTATAATTTTTTTATAGATTTCACCCCTGGAGCTAAAAAGATCATTGAAAATTCTATCAAATTCATATACTAAAATGCTATTTCTTTCAAAGCACAAACGTTTAATATTCTCATCAGCGCTTTGATGAGATTGAATTTGTTCAATATACCAAGGCACTCCACCTCTCACACATAAAATTTTAAAAAAATCAAGTTTTGATCCTTTGAAGCCTTGAAGATGGAGCAATTGCTTGGATTCACTGATCGAGAGTTCAGTAAGTTCTAGATAAGATGATTTTGTAAAGTAAGATCCCACCAAATTTTTAATTTAGGGATAAAGGTAGGATCTTTTGAGCCCATCCATGAAATTTCATCAAATAGAATAACTGTGGGCTTTTTTAAAAGACACCTTGATAAGTGTGCAAAACCATCATTCCAATCGGAAAAACTAAAAGGGGGGAGGTGGAATAAATTTGCAAGTTTAGACGCAAAGCTGTCACGTTGGTCTTGCGCTTTTACCCCTTTAATTACAACAAGGCAAGCTCTGCCTGAGTTGGATAGGTCCTATAGCCTCTTTAATTCTCTGTTCCTTCCAATAAATAGTTTCATAGATAGAATTTTAGTTGAGCAGAATCATTATTTCAATCTATTATGCTCAAAACTCATATTTACTAGTTTTAAGCATAATCAAACAAAAAGTTTAAGGGATGGGAAGTGATGTTTGATTTGCTTTTGATTTTCACTATTAATAAAAAGGTAGTCTATCCCTGCTTTTTCTAAAGAGCTAATGCCTTTTGCACTGTCTTCAAGGCCAATTGCTTCTTGTTTAGTAACCCCATGAAGCTCTAAAGCTTTTAAATAGCCATCTGGAGCAGGTTTTGGTAAAGGATAATTTTCCCTTGTAATCCAAACAGGAATTTTTTTTAAAAAGGGGAGATTTTCTGCTATATCTACGATAGCTGCCCTATCAGAATTTGTGACAATACAAATAGCTATGTTTTGATCTAGTAGTTTATCTATTAATTCTTCCACCCCCTCCATAGGAGATAGCCGATTTTCTTTGATAAGATTACGGTAACAATCTGTTTTAAGGGCCCTTAAATCTTCCCACTCCATTTTAAAGTTTGGGTGTATACTTTCTACCGTTTTTTTTAGTAACAAACGATCTTGTGAGTGGGCAATTTTACAATAGGTAGGATAGGTAAAATTAACAGCAAAACCAAGGGAGTCTAAGGTAAGATTGTATGCAAGGTGATGGAGCGGCTCAGTGTTTACAAGGAGCCCATCAAAATCAAAGCATACAAGTTTTTTGCCTTCAAAGTATTTTTTAAACATTGCCGATGACCGGAATCGAACCAGCACCTTGTTGCCAAGAGAAGATTTTGAGTCTACCGCGTCTACCATTTCGCCACATCGGCCTATAAAGCCAAAATAAGTATATCGAGGGGGTTTATTATTTACAACTTTTCTCTAATAAACAACCGATTCTAAAAAAAGACCACGGGCTGGAGCTTGACGAAATTGTTGATTTTTTATTTTTTTAGATAGAATTTTTTCTATATTTTCAAAGGAGAGTTTATTTTCTCCAGCATCAATTAGCGCTCCTGTGATATTTCTAACCATTTTATATAAAAAGCCATCTCCATGGAAGGATAAAATTATTCCATCGGGGATTTGCTCAATTTCTATAGAATATATAGTTTTAATAGGATTTGGCTTTTTTTCTGTTTTACCTAAATTATTTGCAAAAGGGGAAAAGTCTTTTGTACCGATAAAAGCCTCTTTAGCTTTTTTCATAAGGGAAATATCTAAAGGGTAGGGATGGTGATAGTTTGTATATCTTTTAAAAGGATCTAATTCTTCCTTTGTAAAGATATAATATTTATAAATTTTACCTTTTGCAGAGTATCTAGGGTGGAAATCATCTTCAGTAGCTTCAATGTTTGTAATGGAGATATCTTTTGGGAGCAAAGATTGTAAAGATTTTTTTAAACTAGAGAGGTTTGTTTGATCTGGAACAAAGCAGCAGCCAATTTGTCCCCGGGCATGAACTCCTCGATCTGTTCTTCCAGCTCCAATAATATTTGTTTGCTTTTGTAGAATTTGAAAAAATGTTTTTTCGATAACACCTTGAATAGAAGGGTTTTTTAACTGACGTTGCCATCCAAAGTAATGGGTTCCATCGTATGCAATTTTAAATTTTATTTTTAACAAAAAAAATCTCCTAAAATTTTAGGAGATTTTATCATATAGCTGATTTGTTAGGTCAAGAATAATTATTCTACGTGTTTATTGATATGACCTGGCATTTTAAACATAGAAATTGCCTTTTTGCTACCAAAAATTTTAGCTAAAGCTTCATCCGGTTTAATATTGCGTCTATTATCTGGATCTTGAAGATCATGTTTTTTGATATAAACCCACAAGTTTTTTGTAATTTCAGTCCTTGGCATAGGACCTTTTCCACACACAGCTTGTAATTCTGGGCTCAATGTTAATTTTCTCATGAATGCTGAGTTTACTTTTTTCTTTGCCATTTTGGTTCTCCTAAAAATATAAAAATCTAATTTTTTTGATTCTATACTTATGTTTGCCAGGGTTTTATTTATTCGTCAATAGCATCTTAGGATATATTTTTTGACTTTTTCTATACCCTTAACTTTAAAAGAGATATAAAATTAGACAAGGGGGCTATTTGTTTCTTGGAAAATACACCTTTTTTTGGTATTATTTTATTCTTACCCAGGATAAAAATGAGAGAAAATATTGCACGTGATATAAAAATTTTTGGTGAAAAAGTCTCTGGGATGGGGAGGTATCTTTGACCTGGAAGAAAAGAAAAAAGAGCTTCTTGAATTAGAAAAAAAAATGGAAGGGGTAAATTTTTGGGAAGATAAAAAAGATGCCGAAGCTACTATAAAAAGAGTTTCAGAGCTTAGATCTTGGACAGTACCCTTAATAAAACTAGATTTATTAAATAAAAATATAGAATCGATGTATCCAGAAATTGCAGATTTAGGGGATATAGATTTATTAAATGATTTAGAAAATGAACTTAATTCTGGTGAAAAGCTTTTACAAGAGTTAGAAATTCGCCGTATGTTTACAAAAAAAGAAGATAAATGCTCCTGTTATTTAAGTGTAAATGCTGGCGCAGGTGGAACTGAATCTTGTGATTGGGCTCTTATGTTATCTAGGATGTATATTCGTTATGCAGAAAGAAAAAACTTTAAGCATACTATTATGAGTGAGCTTTCAGGAGATGTTGCTGGAATAAAAAATATTACTATTAAAATCGAAGGGGAGTATGCTTATGGGTATTTACAAACAGAAACTGGGGTTCACAGATTAGTTCGGATTTCCCCTTTTGATAGCAATGCTAAACGGCATACAAGTTTTGCATCTGTGGAAGTAATTCCTGAAATTGATGAAGAAATGGAAGTTGAAGTTCGATCAGAAGATTTAAGGATAGATACGTATCGGGCATCTGGAGCTGGAGGTCAGCATATTAATACAACAGATTCGGCAGTAAGGATGACGCACCTTCCCACATCAATTGTAGTAACATGTCAGCAAGAGCGATCACAAATAAAAAATCGTGAGATGTGTATGAAAATGTTAAAAGCAAAAATACATCAAAAAAAATTAGATGAAAAAAAACAAGAAATTCTTAAATTTGCAGGGGAGAAAAAGGAAATTGGATGGGGAAGTCAAATAAGAAATTATGTTTTACACCCTTATACCCTTGTAAAAGATCAAAGAACCAAATATGAAGAGGGGGATATAAAGAAGGTTTTAGATGGAGCTATTGATCCTTTTATTTATACCTATTTAAAAATGTTTGGCGGTGAAGTTTGAGTGAAAAAATAAAAAAGGAAATTATCACTGAGGATCAAAATTACGATATAAGATTTTCTTACCTTATTGATGAAGCATTTTTGAAACAAGAGTTAACAGATCTAGATACAAGAAAATGGTATCCTCCATCTTCAGATACTGATATGAATGTATTTGTTAGAAATTGGGCGGGATTTGCAAGGTATAACTGCTCTTTAACGGCCGTTTATAAAAACGAAATAGTGGGAATTGCTACTATTTTTCTTATGCCTTATGTAAAAGTTGCTCACCTTGCAATGATGTACATGGTGGTAAAAAAAGAATTTAGGAATAAGGGAATTGGAAGATCTTTAATTAAAAATATCAACCATTTAGCAAAAGCAAAATTCCATTTAGATTCTATGCATGTAGAAATATTTGAAGGTTGTCCGATAGAAAAACTTTTACAAACCAGTGGTTATAAAGAGGTGTTTTTTCAGGAAAATTTTGTAGAATTTGATGAGGGGATGGCAGGGAGAAAAGTTTATGAAATAGATCTTGAGGGGGGAGTAAATTGAGTGATAAAATTACCATAAGAAACCTTGTAGAGGCCGATTTATATACTTTATCTGAATATTTAATGGATCCATCTGTACTTCAATTTTATCCAATGAGCAATATGACAGAGGTGCAAGAGGCTTTAAAGATTTGGCTTTTTTATGCACAAAAGGGGCATGCCTATACCATAGAAGTAAATAATAAAGCCGCAGGAATGGCAATTTTATATGTAAATTCCTATCAAAAACTTGCCAAGCAAGCATTGTTTGCAATTGTAATAGGGGAAAAATATAGAGGCAAGGGGATAGGTACAAAATTACTTCAATACCTTATGAAGCAAGCAAAATATACTTACAAAATAATAAATCTTCATTTGGAAGTATATGAAAATAATCCTGCATATTCTCTTTATAAACGATTAGGATTTAAAGAATATGCAAGACATAACAATTTTATGAGAGAGCAAAATTCAGATAAAAAAAATCAAAAAATCATGATGGAAATAAATTTAAATACAGCAGAAATTTAAAGAGGGAAAATGGCAGGACATAGTAAATGGGCAAACATAAAACATAAAAAAGCAAAAGCAGATGCAAAAAAGGGTAAAGCTTTTTCAACCGTTACAAAAGAGATAATTGTTGCTGTTAAAGCAGCTGGAAATGACCCGGCAACTAATCCGCAACTTCGCCTTGCAATTGCAAAAGCAAAAGCTGTGAATCTTCCAAATGAAAATATTCAAAGAAATATTAAAAAGGCAGAATCTAAAGATCAATCTAATTTTGACGAAGTTACCTACGAAGTATATGGAAGTGGTGGGGTTGGTATTGTTTGTAAGGCTTTAACAGATAATAAAAATCGTACAGCTTCAGATATGCGTATTGCAACAAATAAAAAGGGGGGGACAATTGCCGTTCCAGGTGGAGTGCTTTTTAATTTTGATAAATTTGGTATTATTCAGGTAAAAAGGGCAAATATCAATGAAGCTGCAATTTTTGAAAAGGCACTAGATTATGGGGCAGTAGATTTTTCAGCTGAAGATGAGGATAACTTTATTATTACCACAAATCCAGAAGATCTTTTTGCTGTAAAAGAAGGGTTAGAAAAGGATGGATACCCTATTGAAGAGGCAAGTTTAGAACTTATTGCCAAAACTTTAATTGAGTGTAATCAAGAAGACAAAGAAAAAAATATCGCTTTAATAGATTTTATCGAAGATTTAGATGATATTGACGAAGTTTTTCATAATATGTCATTTTAATGCATCTATTTTCTCTAAAATAAGATTTGCTCTCTCTTTTACAGTGAGATTTCCAGCAATATTTATAAGATCATAGTATTTACTGTATTCTTTAAAAATAGCCTTTGAGTTTAATAAAGATTCTTCGGTTGTTTCACACCTTGTTTCTGCCTGTAAACTCTCAAAATTTTCTCTGCTATGAGGCTCAATAAAAAATACTAACCTATATCTATTTGCTATATTTTCTTGCTCTATAAGCTTTTTAATAGAAAAGTATTCCTCTGTATTTTTTTGATTACGAAGTTTTAAATATACAAGGCTATCTAAAATGCCTCTATCTACAAATACATGATCTTTACCACTTTTTAATGCCTTATTCTCTAAATTAAGTTGTAGATTAAAAATATCTGTTTGAAATCCCACCTCTCCCCATGGGTGTAAATTTCCTTTTGCAATATTTTTTTTAATAATAATGGATGCTGCCTCATCTATTACATCTTTCCCTTTGGCTTTTAATTCTTCGGTAATAGAGGTCTTTCCAGAAGAAGGTCCCCCTATAATTGCATACAAACAAACCCCAAGTAATGATAGTTTAATCATATTTTTTATTTTCTAGCTGTTGTTAAATCTTTTGCGCTAGTTTCTCTATAGCTAAAAGCTTTGTTATCAATTTTGCTCCCCTCTACAAGCACTGCCAAACGTTTGGTATTTGCTCTACAAATAAAACTTTTTGACTCTTGAACGAAATTTTCATAGGAAAGATCCTCTAATGCTTTGATAATTTTATCCTTCCTATCAAATTCCCCATTATAGGTAAAGGCAAGTTCAAATTGACTTTGTGCAAAAGAATGTAAATCTTCTGTAGGAATTTTATAGTTTTTAATCAAAGAATCTTTGACATTGTCAAAACGCTCTTTTGTGATTTTTTCTTCAATAGATCTATTATAGTCTTCTAAAAATAGCTCATAGCGGGCAAGAAGCTCTTCTGGATAGTGAGTTGTAGATTGTACAATAAAATACTGAAGCAAATGGTCCTTTACTTCTAATGCTTTTGCGTGCACTAAATATCCTGTTTGCTGCTTAGATCTAAGTTCAGAAAAAAATGCCTCTTTTAAAACGGTAGATAAAATTTTGGAAGATGCACTTTTTTCAAAGGTAAAATCCCCTTCATCAATCAATAAGATTGCAGAATTTCCACCCATATCTGTTTTGATTGTTATTTTTTTTGGAAAGGAGCTTTCTGTATAAAAAGGTATGTATTTTGGTACATAGTGGTTAGCTTGTAAATAGGGTTTAGATGAAAGTGTATTTTTAATTTCAGAAAAATGTAGTAGAGCATTTTTCTTATCAATATTTCCACTAATATAAACGTTTAAATAGTTTTCTTCTAAAATATTTTTTTGAAAAAGCTGCAGATCTTCTAAAGTAATAGAAAGTAAAACTTTTTCTTCTGTTTTACTATCTAAATTTACATTTGAAATGATGCTTGATAAAATATTAAGCCCCTGATTGTAAGGTAAAGATTTTTGAGCACTTCTGCAAGACGATAGTAAAGAATCTTTTATTAATATAAACTCTTCTTTAGTAGGGTAGCAAGATGTAAGTGAGGATAAAAATGACATCATATAGCTTCCAATTTTATCATGGTACCCATCAACAGAAATATTAAGACCAAGCTCATCTTCATAGATCCTTGTCTGAATATCTGCAAAGCTGCCTTCTGAAATTAAGGAAGACAAATGGTAATTTAGATAGGATATGTATAATTTATTTAAACAAAGAGATTTTAAAGAATCGTTTATTTCTGGAGATTTTATCCTTAAAAAGATTTGTGTTTTAGGGATTAGATAGTAATTATCTTGCCAAAAGAAACACTTACCTGTTTCTTCTTCTGCAATAAGTTCAGAAGTTCCCATATTGGAGGAAATTGTTTCATTTAATAATACTTGATGTTTAGAAATATATGGATTTGGATTTGGAAGGATTATATCTTTATGAGGGGAAGCACTTTCCCAAGAGGATAAAATCTCTTCATTTACTTTTACCGAGCAATATTTAGCCCCCATCCAAGGTTCTGTTTTATTTGCAGTTTTATGAGTATCTTCACTTTTTCCTGTAATAGTAAAAATAGCATTTTGAGGATTTAAAAAATTTAAAAGGTCGCGAGAATTTTTTGAATCAAAATCTGTAATTACCATCGTCTTATAAGGGAAAGTATCCAAATTTTCATCTATCATACTATCTGCATATCCCATTGTCATTTCAAAAGAGTCTTGTCTTGACTGCCATTTATAAGAAGTGGATAAAACGCTTTCTACATCGTTATAAATATGAGATGGGATATTGCCATTTTTCAATTTATTTAGAGCTTGAAAAAATGTATAAATGATGTGATCGGTTTTTTGAATACCTTGGAGAGTTAAATTCATGTTAATGGTAAGAAGCAGATGATCTTTACCAATTCTATCGCATTCAGATGTTAAATTTTCAATCAAACCCTCTTTTTTTAAATTAGCATATAGCCCCCCATTCATGTGGTGAGAAAGAGCATATGCAATTAGGGAATAGGTTTTTTTATCCATATCATTTGCATAAGCTGGAGGAATTTCCCAGCAAATGCTTAAGTTTTTTATATCTTTTATAGGTTCAATATAAGTTATATGACCTTCTTGAGCAGGGGAGGTAAGCTTGGAGTAGGGGATAGGGTTTAATGAATCGGTAGCCTGTGGAACTTTACCAAAAGTTTTTTCTACTAATGATGTAAGGGTGTCTAAATCTTTGTTAGAATAGACAACAAGATACATCCCATTAGACTTATAATGATTTTGATACCATTTTTCTAGTTCTGATCTTTTGATAATTTTTAAAGTTTCTTCTGTTCCAGTAGAAAATTTAGCATTTGGATGATTTTGATTGCCCTCTTTTTTAAAAATAAACCAAGATCTCCAGCTATCATTTTCTATATTTTTATTATGCTCTTGGTTTACTGCTAAAAGTTCTCTTCCAATGCTATTTTCTGAAAAAACAGGGTCAATAAAAAACCTTGAGAACATATCAATGGATAAGTCTAATTGATCATTATCAATAGAAAACATATATACTGTTCGATCAGGTTTTGTATACGCATTGCATAAGCCCCCATTATCTAAGATAAACTGCCAAAAACCATTTTCGTCAGGATATTTTTTCGATCCCATAAAAAGCATATGCTCACAAAAATGTGCCATACCAGGATACTCAATAGGATCGTGCCAGCTACCTGCATTTACAGCAACAGCAGCCGAAGATGTTCGGGCTTTTTGATCTGAGATT
>JBIKKN010000186.1:0-2543 GCA_044360335.1 Chlamydiia bacterium
CACAATCGTTGATACAAAAAAAGAATAAAGCTGCTTGTTTATCCTACCAAACGCAAGCTTCTTTAAAAAATGACATGCAAAGAACAGATTTAGCAAAGGATAAAACGGGGGTTTTTACAGGAAGTTATGCAATTTCCCCAATAACTAAAGAAAAAATTCCTATTTGGATGGCAGATTATGTTCTTATTTCCTATGGCAGTGGGGCTGTTATGGGGGTGCCTGCTGAAGATCTAAGGGATAGGGAATTTGCAGAAAAATATGAGTTAGATATTGTTTCTGTTTTTGATGAAGATGGAAAATACATAGATAAGGACAATTCAGAAATAAAACTTTTTCCTTTGGGTGTAGAGGAAGCTAAAAAGGCTGTGACAAAATACTTAAGTGAAAAAGGGTGGGCAAAAGCTTGTACAAAATATAAACTAAGAGATTGGCTTTTTTCTAGACAAAGGTATTGGGGAGAGCCTTTTCCTATTGTACATCTTGAAGATGGAACAAAAAGGGTTTTAGGGCTTGACGAACTCCCTTTAACCCCCCCTGTGATGGAAAATTTTTTACCTTCTTCTGATGGAAATAGTCCATTGTCAAAAATGAGCGGTTGGGTAGAAATAATCGATCCAGTAACTGGTAAAAAAGGGCATAGAGAAACAAATACAATGCCTCAATGGGCTGGATCTTGCTGGTATTATTTAAGATTTTGTGATCCAAATAATGCAGAAAAGGCATGGGGGGAGAGAGAAGAGAAGTATTGGATGCCGGTTGATATGTATGTTGGGGGTGTTGAGCACGCCGTTTTACATTTGCTCTATGCTAGATTTTGGCATAAAGTTCTTTATGATTTAGGGTTAGTTTCCACAAAAGAACCATTTCAAGCATTAATAAATCAAGGCCTTGTAACTTCTGTTTCCTATAAAAAGGAGGGGGGAGGGTATGTTTGTCCAAAAGATGTGGAAAATATTGATGGAGAATTTCATGAAAAAGGTAGTAAAATTCGAGTAAACCCTTTGATAGAAAAAATGTCTAAGTCTAAATTAAATGGAGTTTCCCCAGATGAGATCATTGAAGAATTTGGTGCCGATTCTTTGCGACTATATGAATTATTTATGACCCCATTTGATAAAGAAAAAATATGGCAAAGTGATGCTGTATCTGGCTGCAGTAGATTTTTACATAGAGTTTTTGATTTAATTCATTCAGAAAAAATTACCGAAACGGAGTCTTTGGAATCAAATCAGCTTATTCACAGATTAATAAAAGCTGTAGAAGATGATTTAGAAACTATGAGTTTTAATACAGCTATTGCTAAAATGATGGAATTTTTAAATAAATTTAGCGCTTTGGATGGCTATCCAAGAAAAGCATTAGTTTCTCTTTGTAAGCTTATCTATCCGTTTGCTCCACATTTTGGAGCAGAATGTTTTCAGCTGCTAGGGGAAAAAGAAAATATTGCTTTTGCTCCATTTCCAACTTACGAAGCTAAATATTTAGAAGATGATGAGATAACTATTGTTTTTCAAGTAATGGGTAAAGTAAGGGGGAGGGGGGTTTTCAAAAAGGGGGCCTTAAAAGATCAAATTTTAGCTGTTGCCAAAGAAGATATTGGGGTAAAAAGACATCTAAAAGGGGAGATTTTAAAAGAAATATTTGTACCAAATAAACTTGTAAATTTTGTGATAAAAGAATAGGTGGTATAAATTTGTCAATTTTTTATAGCATTTTTTTAATCTTTTGGTTTTTGATCATAAGCATAAAGTTTACCTATGATCGCTTTTGGTATAAAAAATATGTGGGAATCCTACTTTATAAAATTGGATTTAAAACCCAAAAAATTCTCCCTAAAAAAAAGAAAAAATGCATTTGGATACATGCAACCTCTTTTGGGGAAACAATGTCTACCAAAATGTTAATAAATAAGCTTTCTAAAAAAAAAGATAAATATCATATTATTTTTTCTGCCTTTACATCTGATGGTTATAACCTTGCAAAATCTTTTTCTGGGGTTGATCAAGTGATTATTTTGCCTATTGATTTAAAATATTCTATAAAAAAGTTAATAAAAAACATTAGCCCTGACATCTTTATCTTGGTGGAAAGTGATTATTGGCTAAATTTGCTCCAAACTGTTAAACAGTATGGGGCAAAAGTTATCCTTATTGGGGGGAGAATATCAGATAGATCTTTTAAACGATTTTTTAGAGTAAAAAGCTTTGCCGATAAATTGTTTAAAAACTTTGACTACCTTCTTCTTCAAGATGATTCTATGAAAACAAAATTTATTAACCTTGGAGTGGATAAAAATAAGATAGAGGTAATTGGAAACTTAAAATTAGATACCCCTTACAAAAAAACTCAAAAAACACCTTTATTTCTATCAGAGGATAAAAAATATATCACCTTTGGGTCTACCCATAAGGGAGAGGAGGAGCTTTTAATAACCTCTTTAAAAAATTTAGGTAGGGAATATTGCTTTATCCTTGCTCCAAGAAGGTCGGGTAGATTTTTAGAGGTGGAAAAATTATTAGTAGAGATGAAAGTTAGATGGAGAT
>JBIKKN010000187.1:0-2537 GCA_044360335.1 Chlamydiia bacterium
GATAGCTTTTATTTGGATTCAATCTTTTTTTATGCAAGTGGATGGAAATTTTGGTAGGCAGAAAGCTTTAATTTTGCAGAAACCTGGGTATAGATTGTTGTTGTTACAATTGTTGTATGGCCAAGCATTTCTTGGATGGAGCGAAGATCCATACCCTTTTCTAGCAAGTGGGTTGCAATACTGTGGCGCAAGGTGTGAGGGGTAACTTTTTTTACAATTTCAGCTTTTTTTTGATAGATATTAAAGATTCTATCGATGGAGCGGGTGGTAATTCTTTCCCCAAAACGATTTAAAAACACTGCCTTTTTATCAAATTCCCCCAAATGCTTTTCTAAATTTTCAAACCTTTTACTGTTTTCTAAGTAACTTTTAAGGGTAAGTTTGCACCTTGTTGTTAGAGGTACTACCCTTTCTTTATTACCCTTTCCAAATACTTTAATAACCCCTTCTTTAAAGTAAATATTACTTTTATCTAAATTTACAAGTTCTGAAAGGCGAATACCTGAGGAGTAAAATAGTTCAATGATAGCTTTATCCCTTTGCCCTAAATAAGAGCTTACATCTGGCGTCTCCATAAATTTTTTAATTTCTTCAAGATCTAAAATTACTGGGATTTTACGTTGTTGTTTTGGAGTTTGTAAGGTTTGGGTAGGATTGATTTGCTTTAATTTATTTTTTTGAAGGTAGGAATAAAAGGATGCAATGGCTGAAAGATTCCTAGCAATTGAGCTTTTTTTCTTCCCCCCTTTATGAAGAACTCCAAGGTACTCTCTTAAAAGCT
Source organism: Chlamydiia bacterium (assembly GCA_044360335.1). GTDB lineage: Bacteria > Chlamydiota > Chlamydiia > Chlamydiales > 2-12-FULL-49-11 > JAJACQ01. The sequence goes on from JBIKKN010000187.1 coordinate 782, forward strand.
CTTTAGTGCATTCTCTGCCATTTAAAAAGCTGTAGAGGGAGTTTAAATCGGTAGAATAATTTCTTATAGTGTGAACAGAAGCTCTTTTTATATTTTCCAAATAATTTATATATCTCTCCAAGTGAGCTTTTTTCATTTTTTTCCTTCTAAGTTTTCTATAAAATATGCTAATATATTTCAATATATAGCGGCAGGAGTGATTATATGTTAATATTAGACAAGATTACAAAGAAAATTGGTGCAAGAGTATTATTTGAAAATGTATCTGCAACTTTTAACTCAAATATTAGATATGGGTTAACAGGGCCAAATGGTGCTGGAAAGTCTACTTTAATGAAAATAATGATGGGCCTTGAAGATCAAACTTCTGGAACTGTCACCCTTCCGAAAAAAACTGGATTTTTAAAACAAGATATTTCTGAATTTGAAAATAATAGAATCCGTGATGTGGTTATCATGGGAAATGCAAAGCTTTGGGCTGCTATGAAAGAGCAGGATAAACTCTATGAGTGTGAAATAGATGATGCTGTAGGGATGCGTCTTGCAGAACTTGAAGAAGTTATAAGCAATGAAGATGGTTATACAGCTGAACCTGATGCAGAAGTATTGTTAGAAGGGATGGGCATTACTCCTGAGTTTTATGAAGCGCCCATGAAATCTCTACCAAGTGATATGCAATTTAGGGTTCTTATTTGCCAAGCTCTTTATGGAAATCCTGAAGCTTTACTTCTTGATGAGCCTACCAACCATTTGGATTTAGAAGCAATCAGATGGCTTGAAACCTTCCTTAAAGGTTTTGATGGCACGTTAATAGTGATTTCTCACGATAGACATTTTTTAAATGCAGTTTGTACTGCCATTGCAGATATTGACTACGAAACAATTATCACTTATCCGGGAAATTATGATGATATGGTAGTTGCTAAGTCAGATGTTCGCGCCCGTATTGATGCAGAAAACAAAAACAAAGAGAAAAAAGCTGCCCAATTAAAAGAATTTGTAGCAAAATTTGGAGCAGGAACAAGGGCATCTCAAGTACAATCTAGGATAAAAGAAATTGAAAAGTTAGCCCCTCAAGAGCTTAAAAAATCAAATATTTTAAGGCCATATATAGCTTTTCAAAATCCTGAAAGAAATTCAGGGCAAATTACTTTTAAACTTAAAAAAGTGAAAAAAAGCTTTGGAAGCAACCATGTGATTGAAAGCTTTAACTATGAAGTAAATCGGGGGGATAAAATTGCTATCATTGGAAATAATGGTATGGGAAAAACTACCCTTTTAAAACTTTTTGCAGGAATTTATGCTCCAGATGAGGGAGAAATAACCCTTGGTCATCAAACTCAATTTGGGTATTTCCCTCAATTGCATGAAGAAGTTATTGATAAAACAAAAAATATTTCTATTTTAGATTTTCTTCGTACACAAAAAACAGATGTGCATGAACAAGAAATTCGTTCTGCATTAGGAAAACTTCTATTCCCTGGGGATGATGCTTTTAAAAGCATTACAAAATTATCAGGTGGAGAAACTGCAAGAGTAATACTTGCAGGTTTAATATTAAATACTTTTAATACCCTTATCCTTGATGAGCCAAACAACCACTTGGATCTTGAGTCAGTGTCTGCTTTAGGAACTGGATTAAAAAACTATCCAGGAACAGTTATATTTGCTTCCCACGATAGAGACTTAATAGACACTGTTGCTACAAGGATAATATCTATTGAAAAAGATCGTATCCATAAATTCGACGGTCCTT
>JBIKKN010000117.1:0-3725 GCA_044360335.1 Chlamydiia bacterium
AGCTATTGATTTAGATCTTTTTTCTGCTACTAAACTTGCGTATAATCCAAGTGGGATTTTTTTCACAAATTTTAAAAAAGAAAAAGAGAGTCAAGAATATTGTGCGTATGAATTTGAATTTAACTCTAGAAAAGTTAAATTTCGGGTAGGAAAGATAACACCTAAAAAATAGGGCAATTTGTTACTTTATGGAAGCGAAGCAAAAATGGTATTATTATCCCTTATGACTTGGAAGATTGTATAGACTTTTTTCTTATTAGTGTAAGAAGTGGGGAGCATTTTGGTCAATTTGTCTTTCCAAAGCTTGTTTTACTAACGCAAAATATTTTATCTAAGGATGAGAAAGGTGGAAAACGAGCGATGCGGGTTTATCCCCCATGGGATAAAGTGGAAAGTAAGCAGGCAGAAAAAACACAAAACTGGCAGCTTAAATATTTTTTTCAAATACCAATAGATGGGAATGTATTAAGAGTGCAGGAATTGCTTAGATAATTAGAGTTAAAAAGTTTCTTCTTCTTCCCTTATTCCAAATTTAAAATTTTTAATTCCTTTCAAAAATTTATAAACATTAGTGGGAATAAAAGGAATTTCATTGTTTGAAATATCAAATTCATAGAGGTTTTTTAAATCAGATACACCCTCAGGTAGTGTGTTTAAACAATTGTCTGAAAGATTTAATCCTAGTAATTTCATTAAACCGCAAATTGGGGTTATTTCTTTAATATTGTTGAAGGATAGATCTAAAAAATGTAAGTTTTCTAACTTTGCCATCTCCTCAGGAAGTTTATCAATATTATTCTCACTAAGATTAAGCTGTGTTAATTTTATTAATTTATAAAATGAGGTTGGTATTTCTTTTATTCTGTTATTTGATAAATTTAGACCTCTAAGATGAATTAAGTTTCCAATTTCTAAAGGGATAAAACATATATTGTTATTATAAAAATTAAGAATGGATAGATTTATTAATAAAAAAATTCCTTCTGGAATCATTGAAAGATTACTAGAAATCATTTCTAGTTTAGTAACAGTTTTAAGAGCTTGAATATTATAGGGATTTTTAAGCCAAAGTTGAGCATGTTGGAGCTTAAAAAACTGCCTTTTGCTAATTTTTAATACAAATTTGTAGATTGCTGAATCATATTCTTCCTGTTTTATTGTATTCAAATAAATATATCTAAGAATATGAACAGGGGAATATTTACTTATAATTTCTTCATATTCATATCTTCGAAAATTGTCTGTAATAAAAATTCGTAAAGCATGAAAAATTTTACCAATTCGTATTTCCTTTTGTGTTTTATTCTCATTTCCAACTTTTATTACAGTATTGTTAAGGAAAGAAAAAAATGGTAACTTTAATTTTTGTAGGCGCACAAGAAAGCTTTCAAGCTCTTTAATATCAAAGGTAAGGGGCTCTTCTTCAACAAATCCTTGTTCTAGTTGTGCTGGGGGGGCAAGTACTTTTTCAAGATTTAAAGGCTTTGGAATGATCATTTAAAAATCTTTAATAGAATAAACTATTTTTTGTATAGAGGATAGGGGGATATTTCCATCATAAAGATGGAAAAATTTAGATGTTTTAGAAGTATTACTTTCATATTTTAAGGTCCCTTTTAATTTGTTGGGATCTAAGTATAAAAGTACATATTCTTTTCCCCCCCAAAATTTACTAATAACCCAGTCGACCTGCTCTTTGGTTGCTAGATGAATATAGTTATGTTTGATATCGAGTTCTTGGGGAGGTAAAACTTCTGATGTTTGACTTTTTTCCCAAGTTTCCCTAGATACAACTTTAATTAACACTTCTGGAACTTGCATATGTAGTGATCCTAATAATAAAGAAGATAGTATAAAAAGTAACAATTTCATGAATAAATCAACAATTTGATAAAATATATTATACTAATTTATTTTTAATATCAAGAGAATTTTACATCCCTTTCATCACTCTAGCTATTTCTAAATTTTCCGATTTTTTCTTTAAGTCGGCCCTTTTGTCGAAAAGTTTTTTACCTTTACAAATTCCAATTTTTACTTTTACAAAGCCTGATTTATTTAGATACATAGATAGGGCAATAAGAGTTAACCCTTTTTCCTCATTTTGCTTTTTAAGTTTTATAATTTCAGATTTATGAAGGAGGAGTTTTCTCTCCCTTTTAGGTTCATGATTGAATAGGTTTCCAAATTTATACTGGGCAATAAAAGCTTGGATAAGAAAGGCTTCTCCATTTTTGATAAAAATGTAGTTGTCAGTTAAAGAACCCCCTCCATCTCTTAAAGATTTAACTTCGGTTCCTAAAAGTTTAATTCCCCCTTCAAGGGTGTCTAGTACTTCAAAGTTATGGTAAGCAACTCTATTGCTTACAAGATCACCAGAAGAATCCTTTTTCTTTTTTTTGTTCATATAACTATTCTATCTTCTATCTGTCCATTTCGTCGAGAAAAAAGAAAGCATTATTATTAGCAATACCCCAATATTAAAAAGTGTATCAAAGTGGGGGATTAAAGGGGGTAGAGAAAATCCTATAAAAATTAATTTAACCCCAATCCATCCAATTAAATTATAGGTACATTTTTCAATAAGAGTATATTTTTTTAAAAAACGTAACAATTTATTTGCAGACATTCTTAATGCAATTACCCCTAAAATTCCACCTACGTATACAACCCATATTTTATTTTCCACCTCTAATCCAGAATAAAAAAAGGAAAGTAAGCTCAAAGTTATAAAAATAGAATCTAATGCAAATAATATATCTGTTAGTTCAATGGAAATTATACCTTTTAATAGTGAGATAGGCTTAAAGTTCCCTTCGAGTTTTTTTTTGTTATACAAGCGGTGGGAAATAGATAAGTATATTAAATATGCCCCTCCAATTACTTTTAGTGAATTTAATAAAATAAGATAGGAGGCAAAAATAATAATAATTGCTCTAAATACTAAAGAAGACCAAATACCAAATAGTAGGGAAATTTTTCTTTTTTTTTCTTCTAATTTATCAAGAATAAGAGAGATTGCAAGGATATTATCTGCCGATAAAAATATTTCCACAATAAATATAATAAATATAATTACTAAATCAGTGGGGGAAAAGGTTTGGAAATGAAATAAATTAGTTGCCTTCACAGGAAGTTAAGTATTTGTTAAGTTTTCTTTGTGCCTCCTGATAAGAAAACCATGAACTCATCCCTTTATTTAAAAAGCTTGAGTAATGACCACCTTTTGTAGATATAAAGCACTTTTCAGCTATTTTATCACTCGGTTCATTTTTTTGAAAGCTTATATAAGCTTTTAATATTTTTTCTGCGTGATCTTTAAAAATAGTATTTTCTGAAGAAGAAATAATCAAAGGGCGGGCAGTAATTCCATGTATAAGTTTTTCTGTAGGGTATGAGTAATGAAGATTAATAAAATTATCTAAAAAAAAGCTACCAATTACTTCTTTCATAGAAGTAAAGGGTCTATCGATAATTAGGGGAATTTTATCATGTTTAGATGCTAAATAAGAAGCTGCAGCTGAGCCAAAAGATTTTCCATACAAAATAATATTACCTTTTGGATACTTAAATGCCATATCTGCAATTTTTTTACATTTATCCCAAGGTATAAAATGTTTTCCCTCACTGTAATGATAAAAATCAATAGCTAATACATTATATCCTCTAAGAGAAAAATTTAGAATTTCTCTTATTTGCATAGTTAAAGGAACTGTATAATCAAG
>JBIKKN010000054.1:0-5809 GCA_044360335.1 Chlamydiia bacterium
ACTGTTTTATTTTTTGCATTTTTAAGAAAATGAACATCTCTAGGAAATGAAAAAAGCTCATTTAAGTTAGAAGATGCTAGATTTGCTTCAAATAAAGAAAGTAGTTTGGTGTTTTTAGGACTTTTAAGTATTTCTCTCCATTTTCCAAAAGTTTTTCCACTGTTATTTCTAACCATATCAAAAGATAGATAAATACCCTTGAAACCAAAATCCTTTTCTTCCATAAATTTAGCCCCAAGATCTTTAAAGAAAAAGTCGCTTTGCTTTTTCATTCGAAAAAAACCTGTAAAGGGTATAGATTCTTGTGGGGATGCAAAATCTACTGTTTTTAAGGCTATTTTGTGGGCAATAGTAGCCCCATGAAGATTAATCGCAATAAAAAGTAAAAGTATATTTCTCATAATAACACATAATTATTTATTAATTTATATATAATTAATGTGCTATTTATATGTAAATAAAAAATTAATATTTTCTTAATATTAGGTTTTATTCGCTTTTATTTTTTGCCCTTTGCTCTTTTATAGAGGATCTATGTTGTTTATCAGCTAAAATCTTCTCCTTTACTTTTTTCGATCTACGCTGCTTTTGCTTTCTAATTTTAGCAATTTCTTTGGCTTTTTTACTTTCAATACCCTCAATTATCTCAAGGTATTTTTCCAAAAGTCTTCTTCTTGCAAAAAATCTATTATTTACCCTTTGTCTATCTTTTCCACACCGAACGGTTATCCCTGAGGGGATGTGTTTTAAAAATACCGTATTATTGGTTTTATTGATTTTTTGTCCGCCATTTCCAGATCCAAGGATAAACTGCTCTTCTATATCTTTTTCAAAAAGATTTGCAGCAATCATATCTTTTTCTAATTTTTCTGCTTTATCCTTTGAAATCATTGGAAGAACTTAAAGTTAGTAGTTAGATACCTATTTAACTTTTCTATGTATATAAAAACAATAGGGGTAACAAATAAGGTGATAATTTGAGCAAAAATCAATCCACCAACAATAGCTATTCCTAATGGGGATCTAGTTTTTGCAACAGTTCCACCAATTCCAAGGGCAATAGGAACAGCCCCCATCATAGCTGCAATTGTTGTCATAATAATTGGTCTAAATCGAATGCAGCATGCTTTAAACACTGCATCCACTGGACTTAATTTATCTTTATTTATTAACTCTAAAGTAAAATCAATAATAAGTATTCCATTTTTCATCACAATTCCCAAAAGCATCAATATACCAATAATAGAGTATATGGAAATTGCATTTTTTGTAAGTATTAAGGATAAAATTCCACCAAGTAAAGCAACAGGGATGTTACTTATTGCAGTTAGTGGGTGGAGGAAGTTTTCATATAAAATTCCAAGTATTATATAGATTACAAAAACAGAAAGCAAAATAAGTAAAATAAATTGAGCCATAGCTTGATTAAAAGCCGCTGTATTTCCTGCCGCAGTTTTAATAACATTATCAGGAAGGATTTCAGCTGAGAGTTTTTCCATTTCCTCTAAAGAGGAGGAAAGGGCAACATTTTCATTAGGATTAAAAGAAATAGTTATTGCTGCCATCGAATTTACCCTTGTGGAAAGTTCAGTTCCCGTAGTAAAAGTTTTATCCACAAGGGAGTTAAAATTTACCAATTCTCCATATGGGGAGTTTGTTAGATATAAGGAATTAAAACTATTTTGTCCGTAGCTAAAAGGTTGTTCCATATCCATGATCACATAGTACATATTTTCAGGGGTGTTTATTTTGGAGATATAGGTTTCCCCATATGCATACATCAATCCATTTTCAATGTTTCTTGCATTTATATTTCCATAGGAGTGGGCTTGATTTCTAAGTAAGTCTATATTTAAAACAGGAGCATTAGGTTGATAATCTGTATCTACATTTGCAAAAAAAGGGGAAGCTTTCATTGCATCTATAAGATCTTTAGCACCTTTATCTAAACTTTGTCTATCAAAACTTCTTAATATATATTGATAGTTTGATTTTCCTGCAGTTATATTTCCAACTTGTAAGTTAATAAGGGGCATAGATTTTAAGATATTTCTCATTCCAAAACATTTATAAGCATTATCTTTATTAAATTCTTTCATTATTTGCCAAATATCAGGTCTTTTAGATGCATCAGATAATGTATAAAAAAACATCCCTTGATTATCTGTTGGAAAACTCTCTATTGCAGCAAAAGATTCTACATAAGGGCTATTTATTGCAATATTTTTAACTTCTTGCATTTCTTTATCAAATCTTTCTGGAGAGGTTCCTTCTGGGGCTTGTCCAAAACCCATAATAACCCCTAAATCATTATCTGGTAAAAAATCTTTGGGTACAACTACAAATAATATAGAAGAAGTTATTATAGAAAATAGAGCAAAACCAAGAACATAAAATTTATGTTTTAAAGCAAAATAGAGCCCTTTTTCATATTTTTTCTCTAATATATTGTTAATTTTTTCTGAAAAACATTCTAATTTTGATTTTTTTTCTTCTGTGTATGAGGGTAAAAATCTGCTACATAGCATTGGTATAAGGGAAAGGGAGATAAATCCAGATACAATAACTGAGATAATAATAACCGCTGAAAGTTCATGAAAAATTTGACCAATTACCCCTTGTAAAAATAACATAGGGATAAAAACAGCACATAAACTAAGGCTCATTGCAACAATCACAAGTACAATTTGATTTGCACCTTTAATAGTTGCGTAATATGCATTTAAACCTTCAGTTTGAGCATACCTTACAATATTTTCCATAACAACAATTGCATCATCAACCAAAAAACCAAGAGAAATTGTTATAGCAGATAAGGAAATTATATCAATGCTATAGCCAAAAATCTTCATAAAAATAAAGGTTGTAACAATTGTTATTGGAAGGGAAATTAAAGGAATAAGGCTATTTCTTAATTTTCCTAAATATAGATATATAACCAAAATAACAAGAGCAAAAGCCACATATAAACTAAATTTTACATCCTCAATTGCTTCTAAAATCCAAGACTTAAGGGAAAAAACTTTTGTAAGGGTTAAATTTTTTGGCATTTGCGGAACAAGCTCAGCAAGAAGCTTTTCTACATTAGTGCAAGCTTCAACAGTATTATATCCAAGTTGTCTAAAAAGTGCTAAAAAGCAAATATCTTCTCCATCTGGTGTTTTTTTTGTAAACCACTTGAAAGAGGATTTATTATTTTGTAAACCATCTTCAACAGTTGCAACATCTTTAAGCCTTACAGGTGCCCCATCTACAAATTTTATAATTAAATCTTTGTAAGCATCAGCTTTTACAAGTTCCCCTTTAGTTTTCATTACCATCGATATTTCTGGGCTGTAAAATTTACCTGTTGGCTGCTGGACGTTTGCATTATCAATTGCTGTTTTTAATTCTTCAAAAGAGATGTTTTTAGCTGCAAGTTTTAAAGGGTTTACATGGCAGCGAACAGCATAAGGATAGCCATAGGTGTTAATTTCTGCAATTCCATCCACAGTTCCAAGTTGTTGACCTAAATAGCTATAGCCATATTCATATATATCCCAAGCAGTAGCTACAGGGGAGTGCACAGCTAAATACATAATAGGGGTGTCAGAAGGGTTGATTTTTGAATAGGTAGGATTTTGTGGTATATCAGAAGGGAGTTGAGAGAGTGCTTTTTGTATTGCTTGCTCAGTTTCTTGGGCTGCTATATTGATATCAACATCTAAATGAAATTGCAAAACAATAGTACAAGAGCCGTAGTAGTTTTGTGAGCTAACAACTTCAATTCCTTGCATAATAATAAATTCCCTTTCAAGGGGAGCTGCAACTAAATCAGCAATATCATCAGGACTTGCCCCTGGATAATTAGCTGTAACCATAATTACTGGGTATTCTACTTGTGGGATAGATGCAACAGGCAAAGATTTATAGGAAATGATACCAAATGTGATTAAGGTAACCATTAAAAGGGTGGTAAAAACTGGTCTATCAACAAACGGTTTAGAAAGGTTCATTTTTTATTTCCTTAAATTTACAATTTCACATTTTGCCCCAGGAACTACATTTATTTGTCCCCTTACAACAACTCTATCTTGAGGGTTTAAATCTGCCTCTACATGTGTGTATTCTCCATAAGAGGAAAAAGTCTTTATAGGCACATATTTTGCAGTGTTATCTGAGTTTATTACATAAACAAATTGCCCTTTTTGTCCTGTGCTTATAGCTGAAGTTGGAATTAAAATAGCATTTTCTTGGGTTTTAAGGATAAGATTTGGCTCCACATATTGCCCAGGCCAAAAGTTAGCATCATCATTTGCTATTTTTGCTCTTAAAGATACCATACCGTTTTGTTTGTTGATGGCATTATCTACAAGTAATAAAAGAGCCTCTCTTGGAGTTTGTAAATTATCTACTTTGATCTCAACTTTTAATGGATCAAGCCCTTTTCTATAGCTCATAATAGTTTGAAAATCCCTCTCAGGTAAGGAAAAATCTATAAAAATTGGATTTACTTGATTGATAACAACCATAGTAGGGGAGTCATTCCCTATTAAATTGCCCTTATCTATTAATTTTTTTCCTGCTAAACCAGAAAAAGGGGCTCTAATAAAACAAAAGTCTAAGTTTACACTAGCTAAAAAAATGTCAGCATCATTTTGCATTACAGCTGCTTCATACTCATTTAAATTTGTTACAAGATCATCAAATTCGAGTTTAGAAATATACTCTTTTTCCACAAGAGCGCTATAGCGAGCAACTTTTTCTGCAGCAAATTTTAATTTGGCTATATTTTCTGCCCGTATCGCAACAGCTTTTGAAAGGGCAGCTTCATATGGTCTTGGATCAATTGTTATTAATAAATCTCCCTCCTTAACAAAATGACCCTCCTGATAGTGTACTTGCTCTAATAAACCCTCTACCTGGGACTTAATTTCTACAGAGTTATACGCAGTGCAATGACCTACTGCAGTTAAACCAATAGCAATTGTATCAGTTTTTACAAAAGATACCTCTACCCGGGCTTTATACTCAGCAGGGGTAATTTTTTTATCACAAGAAAACATAAAAAAAATTAAAAATAATACATATTTGTTATTCATAGCCTAACTCCATTTTTTGAGTAGATAGAAGCCCTGTAGAAAAAGATAAATAAATAATGGAAGTATAATACTCTTTTTGGGCAGTAATATATCCAGCTTTTGCATCTGCTAAAAAAGCTTGGGCACTTAAAAGATCTAAGATTGTAACTACACCCCTTTTATACTTTTTTAACATGGCATCATTTTCAATAACCGCTGCATCTAGATAGCTTTTGGTATCCTCAATCTTTTGTTTTGCTGCATTTAAGTTATTTAAAGCTGTTTGGATCTCTTCTATTATAGAAAGCTCTGTAGAAAACATATCTGCTTTTGCTTTTGCAAGGAGTGATTTTTTGTTCTTTACTTGATTTTTATAAAAAAAACCATCAAAAATTGGAATCGAAAGGTCTAAAAGAATATTATAATTTCCAGTATCTTGAAACCCTTCTTGGTACCAATATTCTCCCCCTTGAGCTGTAATATTTAACTGTGGAAGCATTGCAGTTTCTGCCATTTTTAAATCTTGCTCACAAGATAAATAGTTGGCTTTTGCTGCAAGAAATTCTCCACGAAGAGAGAGTCCAAGTTTTATAAGTTCTTCAGGATCCTCTTTAAAAGGGGATGGCAGGATTTGTTTAGGGAAAGATTTTAGTGCTATAGCTGAATTAGCAGGAATAGATAGAGTAGTATTTAGCGCTACAAGGCTATTATCTCTTAAATTTTTCCCATCAGTTAAATTAACTTTTTTT
>JBIKKN010000191.1:0-2531 GCA_044360335.1 Chlamydiia bacterium
TAGCAATAGCTGTTGCAATATCTATTATATTGGCCATTGTGGCAATTGCGCTACAAGCAAGTGGTAGCGGAAGCAACATCTCAAGTGCACCCACTGCTGCGGGATCGCAAGGTGTGGCCGGACCGCCCGGGCCGCCTGGGCCGCCTGGACCGCCTGGTTCCAGCACTGGCGTTATAGGAGCTACAGGTCCAGCAGGACCTCCTGGAAAATCTGGATCTCCCGGAACGCCAGGTGGACCTCCAGGACCTACAGGTGCAACCGGTCCCACAGGTCCAAATGGTGGCGCTCCAGGTCCGGCAGGCGCCACTGGTCCTCAAGGACCTAAGGGCGACCAAGGTGCGTCTGGTGCAACAGGGCCTAAAGGTCCTACAGGAAATCAAGGCCCCGTAGGCAGCATTACAGCAGGATCGGACCTTGTTTGCAATACCATACAAACTACGGGCGACATTACTGTGGGGGGCAATGTCTCGTGCGCGGGCGGAAGCATAACAAAAGGATCTGATGGTACTTTAACTTTAAAACCTAATGCCGGCCAAAAAGTTTCGGTTACAACAGACCTTGAAGTTGCAGGAGGAGTAGGAGCGGCCTCAATATGGTTGCCACAAGGGAACAACATTGGCACAGACGCTTACAACAACATTATACTAAACTCCATCGCAGGCTATGCGTTTCCAAACGCTACGATAAATTGCAACAGCTTGACGGCAACCGGTGACATTACCGCAGGCGGCAACGTCAATGCCCCTAAAGGAAATCTCTACGTTGCCGGCGGAAACATAGGCACTGGCTCTGATGGCGGTCTTATTATCAATCCCAATGGCGGGAAAGTTGTTTCCGTAAACTCAAGTCTATTTGTTAATGGATATGCTACAACACAAGATGGAATCTTTTTCCCTGGCGGGAGTCTTAACAAAGCCCCTTCTGGAGGCGCGCAACTCAATTCAACTGGAGGAATTGTGCTAAACAATGACACAACAGTCAACGGAGCCCTTACCCACACTGGCTAAGCCAACGTTCCCGCATTATTTTTTACAAATGGTAACAATATTGTTACAGCAGACCTTTTTTCGTTAATGCAAAAGGCAATACATGTTCACACTTCAATGACTTCAAAGTGTGTGGTTACAGGCTGCTCCCTGCCAAACACTTCTCTGACGGATATTATGGACCCTACGGGCATGCCCAGAAACTGCACCATGCTGTCCGATGTCAGCAAGCGTGGGAACTGGCCACCAGCAAATTTGGCACGCACGCGCGCAGCCATGGTGGCGTTTAATGGCGCGTGCCTTGGTACCATGCAGTGGTCCACAATGGCCGCTTGCAGGTCCACGTACTTAAAGTGTTGCGACGTCTTGCCTGCGGGCGTCTTCACTGCCAATTCTTTGGCGGAGTACGCAGTCAGGGGCATGCGCGACACCAATAACACAGTTTGCCAACGATGATAAACCATTTTCTCCAGCACATCCCTTACAGCTTCCACATTGCCTTGGCCAACAGCTACCACGCCAAGCCGTGTGCCCGGTGCCAAAGCATTTGCCCATGCTGTGGAAAACCGTGGCGGGTTGGTAGCAACCTCTGCTGTAATAATTACTTCCCGGCCTTCTTCCGCAGCTTCTGCGCGCGCCTTGCTCTTGTAAGCCTCCAAAGCTTCTTCGTGATTTGTGCTTTGGCCGCCAATGGTTGTCACCACGTAGCCACGAACAGCCAGCATGCGCAACACCGTCCGCATGCACCGGTACAGCGTCACACGCGCATTTTCTTGCTCTTGTGCTAAAGCCAAGGCAGCGGCAGGGGCCGCGTCTGCAATGGCACCGCTGCCATCTTCGTCCCCTGTCTCCAATCTGCCACCAGCAGAGCTCATACTTAGAAATTGCGGTACAAGAGAACATGCGTCCACTGCATATTATAAAACATTTATTTACGGCGTTTTGGCTGGTGGACCAGTGGTCACTTTTTGCATGACATGGTTACTGGGCCCGCTTCAGGCGTTGGACGAGTATTTTTTTTGGATTCGCAATATATAACAAGATTCGCAATGTCTGCCCCCGAAGTGAGCTTGGAGTCTCTTGCTGCTGCCGTTGGCGCCCTTCAAAAGTCGTCGCCGTCATATGGATCAGGGGCAAAAACAGGTGTTGTGTTTGTTGCGTTATTTGCTTTAGCTGGCCTTGCAATTGCAATTTATGTACTTTTGGTGATTATGGGTAAGGCCCCGTATCCTGCAAATAGTAATTCGTCTTCGTCTAGCACAACGGTCGGCATTAATAGCAGCACTGATCTTGTGGTAAAGTCCATCACGACAACAGGTGACATTACCGCAGGCGGCAACGTCAATGCCCCTAAAGGAAATCTGTACTTTAGCGGCGGAAACATGGGCCTTGGCTCCGATGGCGGTCTTATTATCAATCCCAATGGCGGGAAAGGTGTTACCGTAAACTCAGGTCTATTTGTTAATGGAGTTGCTACAACACAAGATGCAATCTTTTTCCCTGGCGGGAGTCTTAACAAAGCCCCTTCTGGAGGCGCGCAACTCA
>JBIKKN010000188.1:0-2503 GCA_044360335.1 Chlamydiia bacterium
TTTAGAGGAAAATGTCAAATTACCTACAAGAGAAACAACAACTTTTTACCTGATTGGACTTGATGAAAATTGTAAAAAAACTCTTTTAACTATTGCATCTTTAGCCAGATCTCTTGATTTTTCTACAGAAATACACTACGGAACATCTATAAAAACTGGGTTAAAAGTTGCAAGCGAAAAAAAGGCAAAGTATGCTATCATCCTTGGGGAAGAAGAATTTAAACAAGGTATTTGCAAAATAAAGGATCTTAACCAAAAAGCAGAAGAGTCTGTAGAATTAAAAAATCTACCCTCTTGGTTTTCTTTAAAATCCCATTGTTTTGCAAAACAGAGCTAAAAATGAGGAAGTCATGCTAAGCACAACTATTAGATCACACCATTTAAATGAATTAAACAAAGATGATATTGGTAAAACAGTAACTTTATCTGGCTGGGTTAATAGACGGCGCGACCATGGCGGGCTTATTTTTATCGACATGAGAGATCGCTTTGGTATCACTCAAATAGTTTTTGACCCAAAAATTGATCCTAATTCTCATAAAGCTGCCGAAAATTTGCGCAGTGAATGGACAATAACTGTTTCTGGAAAAGTTCGCTCCAGAGGGGAAAATATGAACAACCCAAATCTTGCTACTGGGGAAATTGAAATACAGGCCCAATCCTTACATATATTTTCCAAATGCCCTACCCCCCCTTTTTCTATTGCCGATGAAAAAATAGATGTGCAAGATGAAATACGTCTAACTTATAGATACTTAGATCTTCGCAGAAAAGAGTTAAAGGATATTCTTATAATGCGCTCAAAAGCCACAAACATTATAAGAAACTTCCTTACTGACAACTATTTTTTAGAAGTTGAAACACCCATTTTAACAAAGGCTACTCCAGAGGGGGCAAGAGATTACATTGTTCCATCGAGAGTTCATCCCCATCATTTTTACGCTCTTCCACAATCCCCTCAAATTTACAAACAATTACTAATGATCTCTGGAATGGATAGATACTTTCAAATTGCTAGATGTTTTAGGGATGAAGATTTAAGGGCAGATCGACAGCCTGAATTTACCCAAGTAGATATTGAAATGAGCTTTATCACTCAAGATGATATCATGAGTAAAGGGGAACAGATGATTAAAAAGCTTTGGAAGGAATGTAAAGGGATCGATCTAACTACCCCTTTTAAAAGATATTCTTACAAAGAATGCAAAGAAAAATATGGCACAGATAAACCTGATCTAAGATTTGGTATGGCATTTATAAATATGGATGAAATTGGTAAAAAATCTACTTTTTCTATCTTTCACTCTGCCTTAGAGGTGGGAAATATTATCCGCGCTATAAATGTACCAGGGGGCGGATCCTTATCTAGAAGGGAAATAGACGAACTGGCAGAATTTACAATGAGCTTTGGTCTTAGCGGACTTGCCTGGATGAAAGTTACTGAAGATGGACTAACTTCTAATATTGTCAAATTTTTTGATGAAAATTTACAAAAAGAAATACTAAAAATTTGTGAAAGTAAAATTGGAGATTTAATCTTTTTTGCTGCAGAAAAAACAAGTGTTGTAGAGCAATCTTTAGACCATTTAAGAAGACATATTGCAGAAAAACTAAATCTTATAGATAAAAATAAATTGGAATTTCTTTGGGTTGTCGACTTTCCTCTATTTGAACTCGATAAAGAATCAAAAACCTTAACTTCCACTCACCACCCATTTACTTCCCCCCTAGAGGAAGACTTCCATTTACTAGATAGCGAGCCTTTAAACGTTAGATCTAATGCCTACGACCTTGTTTTAAATGGATCGGAAATCGGCGGCGGCTCCATCCGCATCTATAATAGCGACCTTCAAAAGAAAATATTTGCCCTTTTAAACCTCTCGGCAGAAGAAATAGAAGAAAAATTTGGGTTTCTAACAAAAGCTTTATCCTTTGGCCCCCCTCCTCATGGAGGCATAGCCTTTGGGTTAGACAGAATCATGATGCTTTTAACAGGGGCTACATCCATCCGAGACGTTATTGCCTTTCCAAAAACTCAAAAAGCTTCCGATCTCATGATGGATTGCCCATCTACTGTTTCCAAAATCCAGCTTGAAGAGCTGCACATAGAAAAAAGAAGATTACTTAGCACTAAATAATACTTGAAAAAGTGAAAAGCGCTTGGATATAAAAGCAATTCAGTGTAAAGTAGCTCTAAACAAAGGAGTCATATATGGCCTATAATTTATTCTATCTATTAACTAGCGTATTAATGGTAGCTGGCACTACTTGTACTAACACAAAAGAAGAAGGAGCCGTTTGCACCAAAGTTGAAGAATTTTCAAAAAAAGATATTGAGCTATTGTCCAAAGCTTATGGCCATATGATAGGCCAAAATTTAAATGCTATAGACCTTGATCTTGATGCTGGATCTATTATTAGCGGTATTCAAGCTGCATTTAACGGAGCTGAATCTCCCCTTTCTGATGCAAAAACAATAGAAATGATCACAGCCCTTCAAGAA
>JBIKKN010000022.1:0-9305 GCA_044360335.1 Chlamydiia bacterium
AGCTGGGAAGTATCCATATGGTATTGATTATACTGTTGCAGAGGAAATAGCAGATACTATCAAGGAAATTTCTTCTCTTGGTGTAGAAGTGGGTGTAGTAATCGGCGGTGGAAATATTTTTCGAGGAAAAATTGCCGATGATTATGGTTTTGAGAGAACACCGGCTGATAATATTGGGATTTTAGCAACTTGCATTAATGGGCTTGCTTTACATCAAGTGCTGCTATCTAAAAAGCAAAAAGCAAGGGTTATGAGCGCTCGAAATTTTGATGGAATTATTGAGCCATTTAACTGGATGCAAGCTAATTTATATTTAAGTGAAGGGGTAGCTCTTATTTTTGTAGGAGGTACTGGTAACCCTTATTTTACAACGGATTCGGCAGCAGCTTTAAGATCTTGTGAAATTGGAGCAGATGTTCTTATTAAAGCTACTAAATTTGGTGGTGTTTTTGATAAAGATCCAGCTATTTACAAAGATGCAAAGATGATAGAAAAACTCACAGCATCAGAAGTTTTAAGGATGAATTTAACTTTTATGGATGCAAGTGCTGTTTCTCTTTGCAGGGATAATTCTATACCAATAAGAGTTTGCAATATATTAAATAGAAAAATCTTATTAGATATTATTAAAGTTGGAACTGGTGGATCACTAATAACAAAAGGATAACTATGAAAATTGAAAAAGAAACAGAGCAAATGATGAAAAAGGCTGTGGAGCATTTGGCAGAGGACTATAAAACTTTGCGTACAAATAGGGTAAACCCTTCTATGTTAGATTCTCTAATGGTTTTAGCATATGGTTCAGAAGTGAGTGTTAAAACTTTAGGAACAATAACTGTGC
Source organism: Chlamydiia bacterium (assembly GCA_044360335.1). Classification (GTDB taxonomy): domain Bacteria; phylum Chlamydiota; class Chlamydiia; order Chlamydiales; family 2-12-FULL-49-11; genus JAJACQ01. The sequence continues at coordinate 842 of JBIKKN010000022.1, forward strand.
AGGAGAGAAATTTAATTATTACTCCTTTTGATCTAAGTATCTCTGGAGCGATTGTAAAAGCTATTAATGGATCTACTTTGAAAGTAAATGCTACAAATGAGGGTTCTTTTATCAAGGTGCCTGTACCTCCACTTAATGAAGAATTAAGGAAGGGGATTGCAAAGCAAGCAAAAGAAAAGCTGGAGCAGGCAAAAATTGCTGTTCGAGAAGTTAGAAGAAAAAATAAAGAAGTGGCTAAAAAGCAAAAGGCTGATGGTTTAATTACCGAAGATGACATAAAAAGTTTGGATAAAAAGCTGCAAACATTAACAGATGAAATGTGCTCAAAGTTAGATCAGCTGTTTGTTACTAAAGAAAAGGAGATCATGACAATTTAAGTTCTGTAAATGATTGATATTTTATTAGAAAAGTATTGTGATAAAATAGAGGTTTTTAGTAGAATTAATGGCAAATCTGGCCCCATCGTCTAGCCCGGCCTAGGACACCAGGTTTTCATCCTGGCAACAGGGGTTCGAATCCCCTTGGGGTCAAATGGGACTTTAGCTCAGTCGGTAGAGCATCTCCCTTTTAAGGAGAGGGTCGTTGGTTCAAGTCCAACAAGTCTCATTTGAATTTTAAAGACTCGCAGAGATATCTGCGGGTCTTTTTATTTATAAAAATAGTTTAAGCAATAGTTAGTAGATAAAATAAGGCATTTTTCTACTTCAGAGCTTTTTGTTATAAGGTGCAAAAAATTTTCTTCAAATATCACGGAAACATTTTTTATGAAGTCATTGTTGCTGTTTAAGTTATCCTGAGACATATTATACCTCTTATTTATTAAATAATAATATAATATAAATTATAATAACTCTATTAACCCATTGATATTGATGTTTTTGTCCACTTTTCTTTTATTGTAGGCAGAAGAGCAAAAGCAATAAGGAAGCCGGCAGGAAAAATCAAAAAAGCTGTTTGGAAGCTTTCTAGGGGGAAGGTTGTGATACCTGTGCTAATATCGTTTATACTCAAAGAGTCCATTATTTTTCCTGCAAGGGGTCCAAGGAACATTGGCAAGCCCATAATAATAACTGCAGCAACACTTGTAGAGGTTGCCGTAAGCTCTTTTTGAGCAAATTGAGTAATCAAAGGGTACCCTAAAACTTGAGAGCTTGTAAAAAAACCAAGGAGGATAAAAAGAATACTCAAGGAAAATACCGAAGATGGAGAAGGTCCATAAGTTATCAATAAAAATACTAAAATAGATAAAATGCTCCCTAAAGCCATTAAGGATTTTTTAGATATAAAGAGCTCAAAATAGCCAAACAAAGGAGAGCCAATAATTGTTCCTACACAAATCATACTAATAACAAAAGAGCTTTGCGTAAGAGTTATTCCATGAGCCTCTGTTAAAAATAAACTTCCGTAAACTGCGCCAATTATCATTAAAGGCATGTTCATAAAAGAAATATATAGTCCACATGCAATATTTTGGATATTAAAAAACGATTTTTTTAGATCTATAAAAAATTTATTACTATTAAAAGTTGAGGTATTTTCAACTTGCTTTTTGTCATAAACAAAAGTTGCAACAAGGGCTAAAATAAAAACTCCAATTACCCCATCAATCAAAAGGGCATTTCTCCAAGAAACAAATTCTGCAAGTGCGGAAAATGGGGACTGGGCAATAAATCCTCCAAGCATCCCTATAGTTATTATAAGGCCTATAATAAAAGCTTGTTTTTTTGGCTCAAACCATTTTGTTACAAGCATTATACAACTTAAAAAGCAAAAAGCATTGCCAATCCCTGATATAAAGTGACAGATGCAAGCAATAGAAAAAGAAGAGGTTAAAGCAAAACCAAAAGTGCCGATGATGCAAAGAATCATTGCAGATAAAATTACTTTTCGAGTAGATATTTTATCCAAAATAATTCCTGCAGGGATTAAAAAAATAACATCTGCTAAAAGATATGTAGAACTTAATATCCCTAAATCTGCAGCATTTAAACCAAAAGCTTGCATAATCATTGGAGATATAGCATTCATCATATGCAGCTGCATAAGTTCATAAGCAAAAAATAAAGCTGCAGTAAAACAGACAATATAAGGGGAAATTTTTGGGATTTTTTTTAAGATTGTATACATTTTTTTCCTCTATTTGTTTGTTAAAATATAGTCACTTCTAAGAGAGGGGATGCTTTTTTTAAAACATTTCATACATTTAGAAGTATAGGTTTGATTTCCCCCAATTTGAACCTGCTCTCCAAAAGTTTGGGGCTTGCCATCGGAATCTATTCTCATATTCATAGTAGCTTTTCGTCCGCAGTCACATATTGTTTTAATTTCTATTAACTCTTCAGCAAGAGCCAAAAGATATTTACTTCCTTCAAAAGGTTCGCCTAAAAAGTCACTTCGAAGCCCATAGCATAAAACAGCAATATTTAAATTTGATGCAATATCTGTAAGTTCAATTACCTGCGCCTTTTTTAGAAATTGACACTCATCTATAAGAATGCACTTAAGATTTTCCATAGTATTTTTTTTATCAAGTACATATTCATAGAAATTAAAATCACAATCAAAAGAGATTGCATCTTTTGTAAGCCCTATTCTTGAATAGATAACTCCATTGCCTGCTCGATTATCCACTTTAGAAGAAAATAAAAGTGTTTGCATACCCCTTTCTAAATAGTTATAACTTGCCTGCAAAAGGGTTGTGCTTTTGCCTGCATTCATCGCAGAGTAGTAAAAATAAACTTTTGCCATAAAAGACCTTTCTTTTGATTTTCTAAATGATAGAAAAAGCAAAGATCTTTTTCAAGAGAAACTCTTTGATCTATTAACTCACTTTACTCAAATATTTTTATTTTTGGGTAAAGTGAGTATTAAGTATTAAAGATGCAATTTCCAAATCTATTGCAGTTGTTATTTTAATATTTTGCTCGGATCCTTCCACATAACTAATTTTATATCCAGCATCGAGCATCAATCCGCAGTCATCAGTGAAATGATTAGTGGATTTTTTGTGAGCCTCAAGAAGATGTTTTAACGAAAAACTTTGAGGCGTTTGACCCCTTAAAAATTGATCTCTTGGGGGGATTGAACATATTTTTCCATGATTTTTTATGTTTATTGTATCTAAACATGGGATACAGGTGTTTACCGCTAAAGTACCATTTTTTAAGTGATCAATATGTTTTTGAAGAATATCTTTTGTAAGAAAAGGTCTAACCCCATCGCAAATAACTACAAAATCGGCGGTAAGGGACTTTAATCCCAGAAAAACAGATTTTTGCCTGGTATCTGCACCTATTATAACACTATGATTTTCATTTTTATCTACATAGTGTTGATTTAAGCTACTTACTACTAAACAAACTTCAGAAAAAAAATTCGAAGAAATTATAGTATCTAGGGGATATCTATAGACTTTTTTTTCCCCAAGCATACAAAATTGTTTAGGGATTGAGCAATTAAATCTAGATCCATTTCCTGCAGCAAGAATAAGAGCGGCAAATTTCATAACCTTACACTATCAGATGTGAATCTTTAAGTCTTTAATTTTTTCCTTAAATAGTAACGCTCTTTTTTCTTCAAGGGGGATTGTATCTTTGGAAAAGAAGGCTTCAATATGCGCCCTTCTTAGTGAAAAAAACATATCGAAAAAAAATGTTTTAGATATACTTGTTATTAATCCTAAACTTATTGCTAAATCAATAGAGCTTGCAATAGATAGTGCTTCAAAAAACTCTAAACTTTTACAAAAAGTTACAAGACCAAAGTTTTTTGATAAAGTATTGATAAGATCACTTGGACGGGAGGCTTTTAAGTGCTCTAAAGAAGAATGTTCTTTGGAAAAAATATCGTTAGCTGTTTCTTCTACTGAACTTAAAATATTTTTTTCACTAATCCCTAAGCTATATTTATTTGTAACAATCACAAGATTATGAAGGGTGTTTTTTTCTGAACCTAGCCCATGAATTAAAACTTTAGGGCTTTTTTTGATATCAGCATCTAAGATATTGATACATGGGGTATGAAAAATTGCCTCTTTTGTTAAAGCTGTGCCAAGATTTACAGCTTGACAAGTAATATATCCAAATTGATCGCAAAAGGCAAAAGGAGTTGCCTTTTCTAGCGCTTCATCCACTGCTTTAATTGTTTGTAACATTTCTAAATCATTTTTATTGCTATCATGAAAAAATAAAGTTAGATGATCTTCTAAGAGAAATATTGCTATAAAATTTGTATTTATATCGATAAAAACCCCACCACCGGGATGAAGATTGTCCCTATTTGCAATAAAAAGATGTTCAAATAATAGGTGGGTGGAGTGATTGTTTAAATCTTTACTACTAAAAAATAAACCATTTGGAAATATTTTTGATAGAGCTTTTTCAAATTTATCAGTAAGAGCTAAACCATCTGGTAAAGAAAGCTTTTCACTAAATAAAAATCCAGAGACATTCCTCCTTAAGGTATATCTATTTAATGGATAAGAAGGATTTTTCTCATTTTGCCATGGGGTAAAATCCCTTAAAAGATCTTCAAAACAATGGATAGGATTATTTTGTGCCTGCATTAGGATTCTCCAGATATTTTTGAATTTGAGCATAAATATCTGCCGCTTCCTCAAAATGCTCGGAGGAAACAGCTTCATTTAAAGCAATATGTAGAGTTTCTACTATTTTTGTAAAAGAGGGGTCTGTTCTATTTTTTGGTATATTTCCTAAATGTAAGGTATTTATATCCTTTGTATTTTGTATGTTTGAAGGTAATAGATGTTGGGAGAAAAGCTCAGCTAATAAGATATCTTTAAAAGCCTCTACACAAACATCACACCCTAAGGTCAATGTTATCATGAACTCTTTAGCAGAAAGACCACACACAGGGCAGCTTTTTCCCTCTTTAAAAAAAACAGAAGATTCAGGTTCAAAAGAAGGTTCAACCCCTTTTAACTTTTCTTTTAAAAGAGGACAGCTTTTACACATATGATAGCTATTTACTTTACCATTTTGCATTTCTTTATAATGAACGGCTGTATCTCGTTTACACTTGCTACATTCCATCGGTTTATCACACATATCTGTTCCCCCACATCTACTTATGATATTTAACCAATACTTTTTTGCAAGAATATACGTTTTTATTTGTAATTATTTATTAAATAAGGATGTTTAGATTATATAGTATAAATATAAAATAATGGGGATAATTTATTATGGAAAACAGCAAATATAGTATCTATGCAATAAGCTTAAGTGCTTTGTTTTTAGTAGGGGGATTTTTTACTGTTGCAGCATCTTCTACTCAAATGCCTGCAAATAAAGTAGTAGAACAATCAGATGAGGGTACACAAAAAATGCAAACAAGTAGCCCATCCTCTAGCAATGGAAAAGCAAATACTTTAACAAAACAGGACCATAAAAATGCAGAAAAAACTTTAAGTCCAAAAAATAAAGCAGCTTATCAAACTCTTTCTAAAAAAGATAAGCAAAAAGTTGTGGAAGCTCATAAAAATGGCGACAGTGCACAAGAAAAATTAAACGATGTTTTAAATGAAGATGCAAAAAGCAATGGTGCAAACCCATCCCCAGATAAAAATGAAAATAGCCCTGCTAGCAAAGCTATGAACAGATCTAAGGATCAAAATGTATATGACTAAAATTTTTCTAATTACCCTTTGTGGAGTATCTTTTGTTTTTTGCGAGGGAAATGTTTATCAAAATACCCCTTCGGTAACATCTAGCCAGTCAAGAATGCATAGTATGCAGCAAAAACATCCAGATAGACTTGCCTCTGATCAAAGGCATGTCTATTATATGTTAAGCCCCCTTTATCAAAGGATATTTCTTTATGGGTTAGATGATGAGCAAAGAGAAATGGTAACAGTTTTTGAAAAGCGGGGAGAAAATCCCTACCAAGCAATTGATAATCTTATGAGAAGAGATAGAAAAATTGCCGATAGATCTTATCAAAGGGATTTTTCACCACTACAAAGATCACAAAGAGAAAATAACGGGAGTAGATACTCTATTAGTCAAAGGAAAAAGGAGCAAAACGAGCAAAACCAGCAAATGATAATGGATACTGATCAAGAAGAGGAGGAAGAATTTGAGCAACAATCTCCCCCTATAACTTGTGCGCCAGTAAAGTATAAAGATAGGGAAGTATCAAGTTGTAACTCTTGCACAAAAAGGTGTGTAAAAAAAGAATCTGCATTTGTAAAAAGATGTAAATCATACTTTTCAAAATGCAAAACTCAAGAGCCACCAAAACAAAATAATTGCATGGAAAATTCCAATCGAAAAAAATATCAGTATGAAGAACCCCTGTCAAAAAGAAGAAATTGCAAATGTCGACGTTAAATTAGAGGATAGGAAAAGAAAAAGAAGTGGATGATATTTACCGAAAAGTGGGTAATAATAGCACTTTCTATGGAGCCAGAAAAAAAATAAATTGTTCCGTATAAGATAGATGCAATAAATGTGGATAAAATAAAAGTTAGATCTTGAACGAAAAATATATGCATAAGAGCAAACAATAAGGATACACAAATAATTGCAAGTAAAGGGGCAGCTTTATTAGCTAGACTTTTAGAAATTTGATTTTGTAAAAAACCTCTATAAAATGCTTCTTCAGGAATTACTACAAAGAAAAAGTTTATGGTTAGCCAGTAAAAAGTTGCCGAAGGAAATTTTATATCTAAATTTATTAAACCTGCAGCTTTAGAAAACCCTAAAAGGATAAAAGCTGAAAAAGCAATCCATGGAATAGTAATAAGTATCATATGCTTCCACTCCTGCTTATTTTTTAAAAGAGGGATGCTTATCCCTAATAAAAATATCGCAAAAGATATTTTATCAAAATTTAAATATAAGTTTATCGCACTTTCAGATTTGCCAAATGTTACACCTTTTATAAGGACTAGATTTTCAAACCCCTTTACCATGTGCGTCATAATAAAAGCGCCAAGAATTGCAACAATCATCGCTGAAAAAAGATGAATAAATTTTTTTGGATAAAACTCTAAAATAATCAAACATATCAATATGGCCCCAAGGGGAAATAAAGATTGATAGGTTACAACACCTCCAAAATACCCACACAAATAAGCAAGTAAATACAAAGGGGCAAATAAATAATACTTTGGATACACCCAACAAGCAATAAGGGAAAGTATGGCTAAAATATAGCCAACAAAAGCAAACCCATTTTCCAGTAATATATGTAATACGTTCATAAATTTAGTATAATAGGAAAAATTTATTTATTCAAAAGATTTATTTTAATTCTTTTAAAACAGCATTTGCAGATTCAAGTAATTGCTGGGCATGACTTTCATCAGTAAAAACGTTTGAATCCTCTGAATAAATAAATTTTTCTATTGCATGAATATATCCCATCCATGTTTGTTCATCCATTTTGCCTATAAAATCATGAATTTCAGCAGTGGAATTAAAATCATTTGCATTTATAAAAGTTTCTTTGGGTATATAATCAGTGATGCGACTGCAGCCTTTATAAATGGGAACACAAAGTCCTTCAAAGCAAATTTGAATTTTTTCCGATATATAATGTAAATTATTTTCCCAGTTTTCATAACAATAACAAAATTTATGACCCTTAAACAATTTGGGTCTATCATCCCAATTACAAAAACCCCTATATATAGATAGATGATATTTATCCCAACCACCACTTCGATATAATGTTAGATCATCTGGAAAATTTTGATTATAAAATTTTGCAACTTCTAGTCTTTTGCTATAATTTTCTTCTGGTGAAATCACCGTTTGAATAGAATTTAACATGCATGCTAATTTTCGATTAGGAAATGGAATAAAATTATCTAATAAAATGGAAGGATCCTTTGATGAAGATTTTAAACATGGATAAAACATTTTTAGATATTTTTTATTTTTGCAAAGGTTATGATTAAATGTAAATACCCGTGCATATTTGTCTGTTATCTTTTTATCATATAACTCTTTGAGTATAATTTTTGGTTCCATAGAAATAAGTATTGTCTTTTTTGCTATTTCAGAATCATTTGTCAATTTATTTTGCGAAATAATTAAATCGTATTTATAAGCATATTTATAGCTTGTAGCTTCAATAATATGCCCATAATTTTGGAATGCTAACTTCAAAGCTTTTGGACTAACACAATCTACTCCATCAGAGTTAATAAATCCAATTTTTGCGGAAAATGCAAAATTTAAGCTAAATAGAATATATAGAAAATAAAATATCTTCACAGTTAAAAAGTATCCTCAAAGTTTATAATTTACTAAGTGTTTTAATTTTAGTAAATTTTTTTTATAAAAAAAAGAATTATTTTAATTTTTCTTTAAAGTCCTAATTCTTCAAGAGCTTCTAAAATGGTAGAAAAAAGATTTTCTACCTGTTTTTCTACAGTGAATAAAGTACTTTTTTTAGATTCATCAAACCTTTTCATAGCTTGAATATAGCTATTCCA
>JBIKKN010000024.1:0-9196 GCA_044360335.1 Chlamydiia bacterium
AAGGCCAATTTCAGCTACAAAAGAGATGTGCTCTGATATTTCATTAACAACAAATGCAGATCCATAAAGATAAAAATCACCATAGGTAGGATTTGACTTATTATATAAAAGTAAAATTCCATCCATTAGGCCACCGAATTCAATTTGAGAGTCAAAGGTGTAACCTAAAAACCTCCTTCCAAATTCTATATCTAGGGTAGATTGTTGATCTTGAAAAATTCGAAAACCTAAAAAAGCCCTTTCTAAAAGTACCCTATTAAATGTTCCGCTATAAACCCCCATATTATTATCAAATTCTACTTTTGCAGATGCCCAAGTAGTCTCTGTGGTATAATCAAGCATAAAATTAAATTCTACATCGTATTGATTTTCAGGAATAAGTGGATGGAAAGAACCTCTTCCAATATTATTATATCCATTTTCTTGCTCAGAAACGGCAATATACTCTACACGAATGTCACCACTAACAGAAAGAGCCCCGCCCCTTTCTTCGATGGTTAATGCTCGTTTTGTAGCAATCCACTCTTTTAATGCTTCTAAATTTACTGAGTCAGCATCAGCAAAGCAATAAAGGGAAAAGACTAAAAATAAAACTAGGATTTTTTTCATATTGACTAGATAATAGATTAGCCATATTCTAATGTAAAACCTTTTTTTTGGAAAAGAATTTTGATTCGACAAATACAATTATTTTTTTTTCTTTTTTTCCCCTTTTTTTTATTGGCTAGTAACAATGAAACCTATATCAATCAAAGGGAAATTATCCTTCAAAATTTAAAGGGTATTATTTTATCAGGGGATAGCTATCCTCCACCTGATTATATTATAAAGACTACAAAAGGAGTTTTATTTTACAGAATCGCTGCTCCAAAAAATATTTCCCATCAAGTGCTTTTTGCTAAGAACTTAGAAAGACGAGCGATAAACAGGGCTCTTACTTTTGAAGATATAGAGGAGTATAAAAAGGATATTGCCGATTATTTTTTAAAATATTGCAATATGCACGTATCTGTGATTTTACCTGAGCAAGAGTGCACCTTGGGGATAATTATATTAAAAATTATCCCCTCTAAACTTGGGGAAGTATCTGTAACTGGTAATTACTGGTTTTCAAAAGAGCACTACTTAAAATATATCACTACAGAAAAATCAGATGTAATAGACAGCAATAAACTTGTGGCAAATTTAAATAGGATTAATAGTAGCCCTTGGCAAAAAGCAGATTTGGTATATAAAAGTGGTAAGTATCTTGGTCAAACAGATATTGAGCTTGTTGTAACAGACAAAAAACCCATCCAATTTTATGCAGGGGTAGATAATACTGGATTTAAAGTAACCCAGTATTCAAGGATATATGTAGGATTTAACTGGGGAAATGCTTTTGATTTAGATCAAAATATTGCTTTTTGCTATACAGCATCCCCAAATTTTTCTGGCTATCAATCCTATACTCTTAACTATTTAATACCTCTTCCAAATACCGATTCATTAAGATTTTATGGTGGATATGCAAGGTTAAGTAGCCAAAATGAAATTCTTAATCAAGCTGTAGATACCGGTCAAAGTTGGCAAGTATCCTCTAGATATGAATTTTGCTTGCCACAAAGTAAAACTTTAAATCAATCTTTTGATTTGGGAATTGATTACAAAAGTACAAATAATGATTTTATTGTTGGAGAAAATGATCAAATTTCTAATAGGTATGCAACCGTATTTGAATTAGCCGCTAAATATAAAGGTGGTATCCATTTTAAAAATCATATTGTAGATGGAAATGTAGGTATTTTTGCTCAGCCTTGGAAATTGTTTAACTCTATGTCAGATAGTGCATACTGTGCATTAAGGGAGGGATCAAAACCCATTTTTTTATATTTAAGGGGAGATGGGATATATAGCTATAATGAGCTTAATGAGGGGAGTTTTGCTGGGAAAATCAAAATTATGGGGCAATTATCCTCTTCGGCGCTAATACCAATTGAGCAGTTTGGACTTGGGGGGATTAATAGCGTAAGGGGTTATGTGGAAAGGGAAGTTAACGTTGATAGTGCTTTAGTTTTTAATTTTGATGTAAGATCTCCTAAAATATCTTTATTCAAATATATATCCAAAAAAGATAGAAATTTAGATAAACTATCTGGGGTTTTATTCTTAGATATTGGAAATGGATGGATATATAATCCAGTATTGAGTCAGCCTTCCTATTATATTCTTGCAGGATTAGGGCCAGGGGTAAGGTATGATATTGCAAATAATATTTACACTAGATTTGATTTAGGTGTAAGACTTGGGTCTATTCCATTTGATGCTTCCTATAATTCTCGGGTAAGATTTTACTTTTCTTTAATAGGAACTTACTAAGCAAAAAAGCCTCCTTTATTCAAAGGAAGCTTTTTAAAAATTTTATAATAAGCAGCTTAAAATTAAGCAGATTTTTTAGCAAAACGAGATTTTGTTCTGGATGCTTTGCCTTTTTTGATCACTTTATTTTTTACAGCTTTATCAAGTAGGCTATAAATAGTTTGTAGCAAAGGAAGTTTTGCCTCTTGATTTGTTTCTTTTTCAAATTGAACTTTTGCAGTTTGAATTCTTCTTTTCCATGTTCTATTGCGCAAATGCTTTTGCTCATCTTGAAGATGCCGCTTTAAAGCTGTGGGTCTTTTTGGAGGAAGTTTTTTTATTTCTTCTTTTGTATCTTTTGCCATGTATGTGGACCTTTGTTTAGGTATATATCAACAATATTTGTAGTGAAATTATTTTCATGACATAGTATAAGATGCTTTATCATTTAAGTCAAAAGAAAATAGTGGAGTTTTGTATGAAAACTATTAGAGAAAATTTTACACCTAAAAATCTTTGGTCTTTTTTAGTTATGTGCTCTTTGTTAATTAGTTTATGGACGATTGCAGGCTTTACAGTAAAATATTTAGTATATATAAAGCAATCCAACTACTCAGTAGCAGAGGTTTTTGATTGGGGAGTGATAGAAATGGATAATGATAAATATTTAGTTTGTGCAGATTTTCGATTTCATACTGACGGGATAGATAAATATGTCTCCCAACACCTTTTTGAAGATAAAGTATTTTCTTCAAAACAGGGGGCAGAAGAAGCAATTGAATCAATGAAACTTAAAGAAATCAAATGTTATTGGTTTGGAGATCCATCAGATCCAAAAGTATCCATTTCAAGGAATTTTCCAATAAAATCTTTGGTTTATTCTTGTATTAGTTTGGGGGTTTTTTTCTATTTTTCCTTTTTAAAAAAGAAATTTTTACAAGCTTAAGATCGGTTAAGAAAGTTTAATTTTCCATTTAAAATAACGGTAGTAATAGACCCGTTTTAGTTTTAATTTAAAAATCCAAATTTTTATCTTTTTTTCCCAAATAGGGGTAAAAAGTTTTACTCTTTTATAAATAGGGGAGAGTTTAACACAATTTTTAAAATAAAGAGTCTTTTTATATCCTTTAAAAATTGGAGAGCAAATATCAATTTCCACTGGGGGGCTTTTCAAAACTCTTGTAGTAAAGCTTATAGCTTGCTCTTGGTCAAAGATAATGCCTTCTCCAGATTGAGAAATATTGGTATAAAAAACAGTTTTATTGTTAAGCAAATATTCTTCTGAAGGGGTTATATGCTTTTTATTAAAAGTTTTTTGATGAAGAATCCAAACAAGGTGTATGCCAATTTCTTCAAAATCTTTAGACCTTTTTATCACCTCTTTTAAGGAAATAGGGGAAATTTGCACTTCAAAAACAATATTTTTACTTTTCCAAAAAACATCTGCTCTGCGATTTTTAAAGGGATATTCTAAAATAACATCTGCTTGATTGATTAATTTTTTAATTTGGAGCTGTACCATCAGGTGTAGATGGTTATTTACATATGGTTTTTCCATTTTTTTGCCTATGGTATTGGATGGACATAATTACTTTAAACTGTTATTCTTCTTTCTTTTTTTAAGGAGAATTATTCATTATGACAGAAATAAGCATTACTCAAATTCCTTATTTTCAGAAAATTGAAGAGCTTGTGGCTATTTCTAAGCCCAAAGGAATTATTACATATGAAGAGATAAATGATGTACTTCCAATGAATATTAATTCTGGAGACCAAATTGATCAGATTTTTATTTATCTTTTTGGACTAGATATTCAAATTTTAAATCAGGTAGAGATTGATCGGATAGAGGAGCGATCTAAAGAATCAAAAGATGCATTAAGTGGGGTTAGAAAATCAGAAGGTTCCTCTGATGATCCTGTGAGAATGTATTTAAAAGAGATGAGCATTGCATCCTTATTAACAAGGGAAGAGGAAGTAGAAATTTCAAAAAGAATTGAAAAAGCTCAAATACAGGCAGAAAAAATCATTTTAAGGTTTAGATACTCAATTACAGAATCGTTAGCAATTATTAAATACCTTATAAGTTCAAAAGAAAAATTTGATAGAATAGTTATAGATAAAAAAGTGGAAGATAAGAAGAAATTTTATTCTCTGCTGCCTAAATTATATGAGCTTATGAAAAGTGAAGACGAAAAATTAGAACGATACTTCTCTTTGCTGTCAGATAGGGGGATATCCTCTATTGAAAAAGCTAAAATCACAGAAGAAATTGAAAAATGTCGCATTAGAACTGCAGCAATTTTAAGATTTTTACATTACAGATTTGATGTAATCGAAAGATTTGGTGAAATGGTTATAAATAGCTATGAAATGTTTTTAAAATTAGAAACAGAAATTACAGAGCTTGCCCCTCGGGCATTAAAAAATAGATTTGCAGCAGCAAAACTTCATTCAGCAAAGCTAAAACTTGCAAAAAAGGAAATTGCAGCAGGAAGAACACTTGATGAATATAAAAGAGATATTCGTATGCTCAAAAGATGGATTGACAAAGGGCAAGAGGCTAAAAAGGAAATGGTTGAGTCAAACCTTCGACTAGTTATATCTATTGCTAAAAAATTTATCAACAGGGGACTTTGTTTTCTTGATCTTATACAAGAGGGGAATATTGGTCTTATGAAGGCTGTAGAAAAATTTGAATATAGAAGGGGTTATAAATTTTCTACCTATGCTACTTGGTGGATAAAACAAGCGGTTCAAAGAGCAATTTCAGATCAAGCCCGAATTATACGTGTACCGGTTCACATGATTGAAACTATAAATAGGGTTTTAAGAGCTGCAAAAAGGCTCCTTATGGAAACTGGTAAAGAACCAAGTGCTGAAGAGCTTGGTAAAGTGCTAGATCTTTCTGCCGAAAGAATTTGTGAGATTTATAAAATTGCTCAACACCCTATCTCTTTACAAACAGAAGTTGGTGATTCTGGCGACAGTCAATTTGGAGATTTCCTAGAAGATTCAGGGGCCGAATCCCCATCAGATGCTACTGGATATACAATTTTAAAAGACAAAGTAAATCAGGTGCTTTCCTCTCTTACTGAAAGAGAAAGAACTGTTTTAATTGAAAGGTTTGGTCTTCTTGATGGCAAACCAAAGACTTTAGAAGAGGTAGGTGTCCAGTTTAATGTAACGCGTGAAAGGGTTAGACAAATTGAAGCTAAAGCACTAAGAAAAATGCGCCATCCAACAAGAGCTATGCAATTGCAAGCCTTTTTAGAAGTTGCAGAAAAATCTGAATGCGCTTAAAAATTCTATATTAAAATTATAAACTCTATTAAACTGATTTTAAATCAGAGATTTTAAATTGAGTTTTTTCACATCAGATCTTATGATACAGGCCTATAAAGGTCTTTTTTTTAAAGTTTTTATACCATTAATTTGGCTTATCCCTTTTGCTTTTGTTATTTCAGGATCAGCTGTTGAACTTTTAAAAGCATGGAAGAAAAACAACTTCAAATTGATTTGGTTTTATACCTGGATTATTTCATTCTCTTTATATTTTTTAAATCACAGAGGATGAAAATGTTATTGAATAGGGTTTTATATATTATTGCAATCCTTGGGACTCTTAATTGTTTTGGATTGAAAAAAATTGGTGTATCAATAATTGTAGATGGATTTAGAAGAATTTTTAATGGACTAGAAGAGCAGTCAGTAATTAATGAAGGCTTACAAATTAGGCATTGTAAAATTACAAAGATAAAAATTATCTATATTAAATAATTTACATTATTATTCAAAAATGCTAGGATGAAAAATCCTTTATGGGTATAGGTTTTCATGTCCAGTTCAAAGAATTCTAAAACATTTGATCCTCAATATCAGCAAAAGATTGAGGAGATTGTAGCCATTTCTAAAGATCAAGGCTATATAACTTATGAAGAAATCAATGATATTCTTCCTATGAGTTTTGATTCTGCAGAAGAGATTGATCAGATTTTGATATTTTTAAGTGGTATGGATATTCAAATCCTTAACCAAGTAGAAGTAGACAGGCTAAAAGAGCGGAAAAAAGAGGTCAAAGAGGTTGAGTCTTCTCCAAAAAGAAGCGAAGGTTCCTCTGACGATCCTGTTAGGATGTATTTAAAAGAGATGGGATCTGTTCCCCTTCTTACTCGTGAGGAGGAAGTAGAGATCTCCAAAAGGATTGAAAAAGCGCAAGTACAAGTACAAAAAATTATCCTTAGATTTCGCTATGCAATTGTTGAAACCCTTTCTATGATCTCTTCTTTAAATAAGGGAAAGGAGCGATTTGATAAGATTGTTACGGAAAAAGAGATTCTAGATAAGAAGAAGTTTTTTGTTTTGTTGCCAAAATTATATGGCTTAATGGTGGAAGAGGATCAACAGCTTGATCGATTATTACGCCGTTCTAAGGATAGTAGTTTAACAAAAATTGAGAGGGTAAAAGTTCTTGATGAGGTAGAAAAAAGCCGAATTAGGATACAGGCATATCTTCGAAGAATGCATTTTAGGTATGATATTGTTGAGGATTTAGGGGAAGTTGTGCTTTCAAGCTATGATGTTTTTTTAAAGCTTGAAAAGGAAATTGCAGAGCTTATTCCTAGGGCAGAAAAAAATCGTTTTGCTAAAGCTAAGCTTTATTCGGCAACAGAGAAGTTAGAAAGAAAAGAACTTGCAGCAGGTAGAACTTTAGATGAGTTTAAAAAAGATGTTCGTATGCTTCAGCGTTGGATGGATAAAAGTAAAGAGGCTAAAAGGGAGATGGTAGAATCAAACCTTCGTTTGGTAATATCTATTGCAAAAAAATATACCAACCGCGGCCTTTCTTTTTTGGATTTGATTCAAGAAGGGAATATGGGTCTTATGAAAGCTGTAGAAAAGTTTGAATATCGAAGAGGGTATAAGTTTTCAACCTACGCTACGTGGTGGATTCGTCAAGCTGTAACTCGTGCAATAGCTGATCAGGCACGGACAATTAGAATACCAGTACATATGATTGAAACTATCAATAAGGTTCTTCGAGGTGCAAAAAAGTTAATGATGGAAACAGGTAAAGAGCCCTCTCCTGAAGAGCTTGGCAAGGAGCTTGGGCTTTCAACAGATAGGATAAGGGAAATTTATAAAATAGCTCAGCACCCTATTTCTTTGCAGGCAGAAGTTGGAGATAGTGGGGAAAGTCAATTTGGTGATTTTTTAGAAGATACTGGGGTTGAGTCACCATCTGATGCTACAGGTTACTCTATATTAAAAGAAAAGATGAATGAGGTGTTATCTTCTCTTTCTGAAAGGGAAAGAACAGTACTTATTGAGAGGTTTGGACTTTTAGATGGAAAGCCTAAAACTTTGGAAGAAGTTGGTATTCATTTTAAAGTTACAAGGGAAAGGGTTAGACAAATTGAAGCAAAAGCTTTGCGTAAAATGAGACACCCAACAAGGGCAAATCAACTGCTTGCCTTTTTAGAGGCAATAGAAAAAGTCTAAACTTTTTTTATAGAGTTCTTTACTAGAAGACCTTTTATTGATTATACTATTTTTAACTCACTTTACTTTTATGTAAGTTTGAGTTGTTAACTTCTTGTATTTGAAGAGGGGTGTTAGCTCAATTGGTAGAGCGCGACGATGGCATTGTCGAGGTTATCAGTTCGATTCTGATACATTCCAATTGTATGGATTTTTTAGGGAGATTTTATGGTATTATCAGACAATTTATTAGACCCACCACCAGATCCGATTTTTGGTATACAAAATGAGTTTGCAAAAGACAAAAGAGATTATAAAATTAATTTGACAATTGGTGTTTACGTAGATGAAAACGGCGGAAAACCAGCTGTAATGAAAGCAATAAAAGAGGCTGAAAAAAAACTTTTGCAAGAGGAAAAAACTAAAAATTATTTAAGTATTGCTGGGGATGAGGAGTATTTATCCTTAACTGCAAAGCTTATTTTTAATGATTTAGATCAAACTAGAATTTCGATGATACAGACAGTTGGGGGAACTTCTGCATTAAAAACAGGGTTTGAGCTCCTTAAACAAGCTGGATTTAAAGATGTAAGTGTTTCTAATCCTACATGGGAGAATCATTTACAAATATTGGATAGTTTATACTATAAAGTGCACACTTACGATCATAGAAAAGCAAGTATAGATTTTAATGTTTATCAAGAGCATTTGAAACATTTACCCAACTCTTCAGTAATTTTATTACAATCTTGTAATCATAATCCTACGGGGATAGATTTTACTAAGGAGCAGTGGGAGATTATTTCAAAAATTTGTAAGCAAAAGAATCACTATCCTTTTTTTGATTCTGCATATCAAGGTTTTGGTGACTCTTTAGAAAATGATAGCTGGGCTATAAACTTTTTTGTAGAAGATTTTCATGATTTAATGGTTGCCCATTCCTTCTCTAAATCTTTTGCTATATATAATGAAAGGGTGGGGGCATTATTTTCTGTGAATAAAGATGCTAAAGGGGCAGAAATTGTTAAAAAAAATCTGATGAAGATTGTTAGAGTAACTTATTCAAATCCACCATCTCATGGGGCTTTGGCTATTAAACATGTGTTTAAAGATCCCCACTTAAAAAAGATATGGGAACAAGAGTTACTAGAAAGTAAAAGAAGAATTAATTTTAATAGAGAAAAGCTTGCAAAGGGGCTCGAAGGGATATTTACAGATATTATCTGTAAGGAAGTTAGGGAAGGGAACGGCTTTTTCTGTGGCTTGCCATTTACAAAAGAACAAATTGCCCTTTTAAAGAATGAGTATGCTATATATATGACCGGATCTGGAAGAATTTCTTTGCCAGGATTAAATCAAAACCATTTTAGTTATGTAA
>JBIKKN010000025.1:0-8887 GCA_044360335.1 Chlamydiia bacterium
TATTAAAAATACCTTTTTCATAGAATATTTTTTTAGAATTTTGGATAAAATCCAAGTCATCGCAATTGCAGCTGGTAAAACTCCAAAAAGTTCAAAAAAAGGGATGGAGGTAGCGTCTCCCCCTAAATCTGCTATTGCTAAAGTTTTTCTTACACTTTTTAAAATAGTATAATTTAAATTTAGAAGGAAAATTATCCCGAACATTAAAGAAAAAGTGGTAATTTGTGATCTATTAATTGTTTTAAACATAAAAATTCTCCAAAGATAGGAATCAAAATATAGCGTTTTGATTGTATCTAATATACACTTAATATCTGCTGTTGACTAGAGTTTTTTTTTTATATATTATTAAACTTTTCGTGTGAAATATATGTTTAGTAGAACTTTTAGGTCAATTTTTGATATGGCTATGCTTTTTTTTTGGGGCGGCATTAAAATTTTACTTTTTTATATTAAACAGCATCTTTTTGGTAACTGTATTCCAAACTATACAAAATTAAAAGGGTCCCCTCTTCATAGGGGTGGGCAACCCTCTCAAAATGGAATTATGAAGCTTTCCAAAGAGGGTATTAATGTTATTGTAAATCTTAGAGCAAGAAACAGAGATAAAAAAACATTATCAAAAATTCCAAATAGCAGGATAGATAGTATTCATGTGCCTTTGCTCCCATTTAGACCCACAGAATCCTCTGTTATAGATTTTTTAAAAATTTTTGATACAAGAGAAAATATTAAAGTATTTGTGCATTGCTTTCATGGGGTAGATAGAACAGGTCTTATGTGTGCAATGTATAGAATTGTAGTACAAGGTTGGGACAAACAATCTGCGATTTCTGAGATGAAACGCAATGGGTTCCATTTTTGGCAAAGGGGTATTTTATCTTTTATAGAAAATTCTGATGTGGAGGCTTTGAGAAAAAAAGTATTTTCACAAAATTTTCAAAATTCTATAGGAAGCATTCTATAAGTTGCGTAAGGTGAGTTAATAATTTAAATTTTCTAAATACTTTATCCGCTGCTGTATTGTAGGATGGGTAGAAAAAATTTTGGAAAATGGCGAAGGTTTACTTTGTTTTATCATCATTGCAGCAAATTCTTTTTGCGCCTTTATTTCTTCTTTAGATAGGGAAAATGATTGATCTAATGCTTTTAACGCTTTGATCATTTTATCCTTTCCAACTAAAAGGGCCCCCCCTTTGTCAGCTTGATATTCCCTCTTTCTGGAAACAAAAAATAGAAGTATAGATCCAAGGGATAAAAAAATCATCTCGAATATAAAAGTAAACAGATAAAAGGAGGATAAAGACTCTTGCTTTTTTCCATCCCTAGAATTTGCATTTGCAAGTGCATATGCAAATATTCTAGATAAAAACATTACAAAAGCGTTGATAACCCCTTGAAGTAAACTCATAGTTACCATATCCCCATTTAAAATATGTGCCATTTCGTGGGCAACAACAGCTTCAATCTCGTCATCGGATAGAGTTTGTAATAAAGTGGAGGAAACAGCAATTAGTGCAAAATTTTTTGACGCACCTGTTGCAAAAGCATTAGGTTGGCAGCTTTTAAAAATTCCAATTTCTGGAATATTGTATATATTTGCCTTTTTTGCGATTTTTGTAACAATTTCTACTAATTTTTTTTCCGTTTGGGAGGGATTTTGCTCAGTATTTATGATTTTTACTGAAAGCATCCATGTAGCAATTTTTTTAGAAAGTAATAAAGATATTAAAGATCCAGCCATTCCCCAAACCAGGCAAAATCCAGCAAGCATCCTTATATCAAGACCGTTGCTAGAAAGGTAAGGTTTTAAACCTAAAAAGTTTATAATAACAGAAACGCAAGTTACAATAAGTAAATTTAGGGCTAAAAATAAACAAATTCTTTTTAACATAGATTTTTTCCGTAAGTTTTATACTAAGTATATACCCTTTGTATAAAAATGTAAATGGGGGGGGTGTAAGGTAAAAGAATATTTGCCTTTTATCATCTGATATGACATTAATATTTTGTTACAAAAAACGAATAGGTGTAAAAATTGTTGAGAGGTTTATTCTCTAAAAAAGGGATTTCTAAAAAAGATATTAGAGATTTTTTAAGTAAAAATGGTAAAGGGAGAACTATTTGTTATGTTCTTATTACCTGTGGAGAAGAAAAACCAGATGGTACAATGGATGTGGAGATGAAATATGAAGGGGATAGATTTTTAGCATCTTACATGATTGAAAGTGCATTAAAAATAATAGAAGGAGAATAGATGTTTTATAAAAAGTGGTTTGAGGAAAAAAAACAAAAAAATTTAGAAGAGCTTTTTACATTTTTATCTATTCCAAGTGTATCGGCAGATTCAATGTTTAAAGAAGATCTTTTGCAAGCTGCAGCATTTATCGAAAATAGATTAAAAAAACTTAACATGAAAGTATCTGTTTGGAATGAGGCAAAAGCCCCTGTGATTTTTGGAGAAAGATTAGTAGATCCATCTTTTCCCACCGTTTTAATTTATGGTCATTATGATGTTCAGCCTGCCGATCCCCTTAATCTTTGGGATAGCCCCCCTTTTAGCCCGCAAATAAGAGATGGCAGAATTTATGCAAGGGGAGCTGAAGATAACAAGGGGCAAAATTTTTATACTCTTTTAGCAATAGAGGCTT
Organism: Chlamydiia bacterium; assembly: GCA_044360335.1. Lineage (GTDB taxonomy): Bacteria > Chlamydiota > Chlamydiia > Chlamydiales > 2-12-FULL-49-11 > JAJACQ01. The sequence goes on from JBIKKN010000025.1 coordinate 2,652, forward strand.
TTTACGAAAAACATGTAAATCCTAAAATCAATATTAAAGTGATAATAGAGGGGGGAGAAGAAATTGGAAGTCCTGGATTTGATCTTGTGGTAAAGGCCCATAAAAAGGAGTTAAAAGCAGATTCAGTTTGGATTGTAGATAGTGGAATTGGATCTTACAAAAATCCAGAGCTAAGTCTTGGGGCACGCGGAATTTCAGCTCTTGAAGTTACTTTTTCTAATGCCGAATTTGATCTTCATTCAGGAAGTTATGGCGGGGCTGTATACAATCCTATTCGAGCATTATGTGAAGTGCTTTGTAAAGTGCATGACACAGATGGAAATATTGTAATAGAAGGTTTTTTTGATGGGGCAAATTATTTGACAAAAGAGCAAAAGTCAAAAGTTAATTTTTCAGATGATAAAGAAGAGTTTTATCAAGAAACAAAAGCAAGTTGTTTTATCCATCATAAAGGTAGAACTCTTCAAGAGTCTGTTGGAATACACCCAACTTTTGAAATAAATGGTATTTATGGTGGATATATGGGAGAGGGATCAAAAACTATTATTCCAAAACAGGCAACGGCAAAAATTACGTGTAGGTTAATTGCAGGGCAAAATCCAGCCTCTGTTGCAGAAAAAGTAAAAATATTTATAGAAAAAAACGCTCCAGAGGGGATGAAGGTTGATGTTAGGTATGATCATGGAGGCAATGCTGCATGGGCAAAACCTGAAAATTATACTACAGTTGTTTTTCAAAAGATTTTAAGTGAGCATTTTGGTAAAAATTGTAAGTTAGCTTATATGGGAGGATCTATCCCTATTACCTCTACTCTTGCAGAATGCTCTGGAGGAGAATATATTTTTTTAGGAACAGCGCTTCCTGAGGATAGAATACATGCTCCTAATGAAAGCTTTAGTTTAAAACAATTGGAAGATGGATTCATTTTAATTGCAAAAGGGTTAGAAGTATTTGCAGAAAACAAAAATCGGTGTTAAATTGAAAACATTGGAGTTTTTTTAGATAAAGGGTAGTTATGATAGAATCGGTTATCAAATATGTCTTTTTGCCAAACAGTGCAAAATTTAGGATGTATATTGTTTTTCCTTTATTGAATTTATTGATTTTATCGATTGTTTTACTTTTTTTAAAGGCACCAAAAGAAGCAGTTTTACTCTCAATGTCAGGAGTTTGCTTTCTTGTGTTTTTATTAGGATCGGAAAAATTTGCTCACCTATTTTATTTTTCATCCCTTGTTTTTAATCTTTTTATTTTTTTTATTACTTGGTCAAAAGAGTCAGTTTGGCAAAAGGGGTGGAGTATTTCTATGATGGTTACCCTCACTTTAGGGTTTTACCTTACCAAAGAAGTTTTAAATTTTTATAAAAATAGGGAGAAAGAATCTAAAGATGATAAAAACGAAAAAATTCTTTGGAAGAATCGTTTTGAAACTTTTAGAGATTCTCATAATCTTGAAGTGGTGGGGCTTGAAGAAGATATTTCAAAATGTAAAGCAGATTTAAAAGAAAAAAATTCTCAAATTTTAGCACTTGAAAAACTTGTAGAGGTTACCCATAAAGAAGCATCGATTCTATTTAAAAATAAACATGAGCTATTAGAAAAATTAAAGTGCTCAGGGGAACAAAGAAAGGATGAAGAGGTTATAAGGCAAAATATTTCTCTGCAAAAAGAATTAGAAAGCCTTCGTTATATTCAAAGAGATATTTTGGCATTAAAGGAAGAGAAAAATACTTTTTTAGATACAATTGCCTCTTTACAAGAGCAAATTAAATTGTGGGAAAAATCTGATCAATCGCAAAGTGTAGAAAATTTAAAAAATCAAATAGAAGAATTAAAAAATTCCTCAGAAAAAGATGTAAAAAGCAAAGGTTATACAGCCCCTCAAATAGTTTCTATACTTAAAGAGCTAGAAATTTTTAAAAAAGATCAAGATTTGTATCAAAAAATTTCTAGTGAATTAAAGGTAAAACTAGAAGTTATAGATAAACCCTTTAAATGGCAAGTGTGGAAAGGGGAAAAAAAGGAGAAAAAAGAGACTAATAATAAAATAAGTGTGTTAGATCTTGGAAAGGGCTTGAAGATATAAATCTAGTTTTTTATAATCGTTACTTATGATAGCTAGAAATGATCTTTGTTGGTGCGGAAGTGGGAAAAAATGGAAAAAATGCCATTATCCAGAAAAAAATACTCTTTTTTCTTTTGAAGAGAAAAGATCTTTTTATAAAAAAAGATACAATATTTTATTAAAAACCCCAGAGCAAATTGAAGGGATAAAAAGAGCTTGTAAACTTTCAGCATCTATATTAGATAAGCTTTGTAAAGCTGCAGTTTTAGGTGTTACTACAAATTACCTTAATGATTTAGCTATAAAGCTTAATAGGGATGCTAAAGCTATACCTGCTACTTTAGGCTATGGAAGCCCCCCCTTTTCAAAGGCAATATGTACATCCATAAACGAAGTTATTTGCCACGGTATCCCTGATGATAGACCTTTACAAGATGGAGATATTTTAAATATTGATACAACTTCCATATTAAATGGGTATTATGGCGATTGTAGTGCAATGGTTATGATTGGAAATGTAACGGATGAAAAAAAGCATTTGGTTTTTACTGCAAAAAAATGTTTAGATGAAGCTATAAAAATTGTAAAACCTGGCTTAGAAATTTATAAGATAGGGGATAAAATTGAACAAATTGCTAAAGAAAATGGATGTAGCGTTGTATACCAATTTGTTGCCCATGGAGTAGGGGTAGATTTTCATGAGGAGCCGCAAATTGCTCATCATAAAAATAGGATGATGATACCTCTTGAAGAGGGGATGACATTTACTATTGAGCCAATGATCAATTTAGGGGAACCTGATGCTGAAATTGATAAAAAAGATAAATGGACAGCTAGAACGGTTGATGGAAAACCAAGCGCTCAGTGGGAACATACAATTTTAGTTACCAAGGAAGGCTTTGAGATTTTGACTATTGCCGATACAATTTCCTAAACCATTTAAAAACATCTCTATTGCAAGCATTAATAGTATTAAACCCATGAGTCTTTCTAAAGCTGAAAGTCCCCTTGGATCAATCCATGTAGATAATTTCCCTGCAAGAAGAAGGATAATAGAAGTTGCTACCCATGCAATAAAAATAGCATAAATTAAAGCAACATTGGATATCTCTTGCTTGGAAAGAATCATTACAGCTGCAAGGACTGCAGGGCCTGCAACTAAGGGAACAGCAAGTGGAAAGATGAAAGGCTCACCATCTAAACCATAGTTTATAGGATCTTTTTTAGGAAAAATCATATTTATACCAAGGATAAAAAGTACAATTCCTCCAGAAATTTGCATTGAATAGGTAGAGACCCCTAAAAAGGAAAAAAAACCTTTTCCGAAAAAAGCAAATAAGATGATCATAAGCAAACTTATTACCATCTCACGAAAAATAATTTTTATTCGTCTTTTTGGTGTGATATCTTTTAATATTGCTAAGTAAATCGGAATATTTCCAAATGAATCCATTAAAATAAAAAGGGTAAAAGCGATAGATAATATAGACTCTTGCATAACTGTTATCATAGAAAAAAAAGCTATTAAAAATCTACGGAATAAAAATGTAAGTTTTTAAAAAAATAATCTATTTTGCTTTTAACTTTTTTATCTGTAACGTTTAAAAAAATGAGCGTCTCTTCATTTTTTTTAAAACCAGAGTGAGACCAATTTGCGGAACCAAAAATATAGGTATCATCAATAAGGGCGCATTTATGGTGATTTAGCCCCCCTTTAGCCCTTAAAAATATTTCTATATTTGCATCTTTTAAAATTTTTATATGATTTTTCATTGCACCCTTTACCATTTGGCTATCTAAATAAAGTTTTACTGCTACTGCTTTTTTGTGTGCATTGATTATTTCATCTATTAAAATTTTATGCGTTAGTGCATACATACTTATTTTTATAGATTTTTTCGCATTTTGAATTTTTTCTATTAGCTTATGAAAAGCTAAATCCTTATCTGCAGGTAGGGAGTAAAATGCAAACTGATTATTTTGGTAAGATTTATTTAAAAGAATTGATTTGGTAAGCTCTTTATTAAAAAATCCAAAAATTTGATTACCATGTAAAGATAGGGAAGAAATAGTGCAATTTGCAGATCCTATAAAAAGCTCTTTTTCATCTACAATTAAGATTTTTTTGTGATATAGCCCTGATATTTTTTTTCTAAGTTTTTTTTGCTCTTTGGAATTATGGTAGATTATTTCTACCCCATCTTGAGCTTTTTGTTTTAGGATTCTAAGGATATCTCTATCTGTGATGCCAAAAGAACTTATAAAAATAGATTTTTTAGCCTTTTTTAAAATGGAGCAATAAAGATATTTTAAATCATCACCAGATTCTTCAAAATAAGCAATAATAGGAGTTTTTTGTGATGGATAATCAATAGAAATAGATTTATATACGTAACACGAAATAAAACTAATCCATAAAAAACCAAGAATAAAATAAAAACGGGGGGCTATAGCTTTAGATTTTATTTAGTAGCCTGAAGTTTTTTTTGCTTTATTCTGCGAAGAACTGTATCAATACCAACTTTATCAATAATTTTAAGCCCATGAGCAGATAATTTTAAAGTGATAAATCTATTTTCTTCAGGTGACCAAATTTTTTGCTTCATGATATTGATTTTATGCTGTCTTTTGCATGAACCTGTAATATTTAGCCCAATTCCACCTTTGTATTTTGCAATTCCACGATATTTATATACTCTACCTTTTCCAAATCTTTTGTTGGTAACTTCACATTTTCTAGACATAATATCTTCTCCGTAATAATGGGAAATATCTTAGCAAAATTATCAAAAATATTCAAGAGAAAAGGATGAAAAAAATATATTTTAGTAAATAGAGTTCTTTCTCGACACTCTTTATCTTTTTTATTATGATACAATTTATGGAAACATCAGATTCTAAAGAGTCCCTCTCCAAAGGGGCAGTGGATTTTTTAACAGGAACTTTTATGAGCCGGCTTACCGGTATGATAAGAGATCTTTTAATGGCCTATTGCTTTGGGGTAAGTGCCGCTGTAGGTTCTTTTTTAATAGCCTTTCGACTTTCTAATCTTTTAAGGAGACTTTTTGGGGAAGGGGCACTTTTAAATGGATTTATTCCATTTTTTGAAGCTAAAAGGAGAAAGCAGGAAAGAGGAGGGGCAATATTTTTCCGTGATTTATTTTGGTCTTTATTTTGTATTTTATTATCTATAGTTTTAATTTTAGAAACCTTTTTGATCTTAATTTATCAATTTTCCGGCCTATCTTTAGAGGTAAAGCAAATACTTTTTATGCTTATGATTCAGCTTCCAGGGGTTATTTTTATTTGCTTGTTTGGCCTTTCTATGGCCCTTTTACAATGTGAGAAAAATTTTTTCATTCCTGGGGTTGCCCCTGTTGCATTTAATATTATATGGATAATTGCTATTTTAGTATTAAGAAATTACCCACAAAATGTGGCAATGAATGGACTTTCTATTGCAGTTGTTGCTGCATTTTTTTTGCAGTGGGCAGCAACTGTTGCGCCAATTAAAAAATATTGTCTTTCTTTAATTTCTAAAAAAGAATGTTTTTGTCCAAATCTATTTCAAAACGATTTAAGATTGATGGTATCTCCTGTTATATTTGGAATAATAGGAGTTGCAGCATCTCAAATAAATAGTGCTATGGATATATTGATGGTAAGATTTATATCCCCTTCTGGGCCTGCTTTATTAAGTTACGCAAATAGGGTACAGCAACTTCCAATTGCTCTTTTTGCAATAGCAATTGCCTCCTCCTTGCTTCCTGCTTTATCAAGGGCTATTAAAAAGGATTTTTTCGATGATTATATCAATCTTTTACAGCATGGTTTACTTAGAACTTTTGCCCTTTTATTTCCTGGTATGATAGGAATTTTTGTTTTAGGACTCTGTTCTATTAATCTTTTATATGGCAGAGGGCAGTTTACAAATGATGCGATTTTAAATACTACAACTTGCCTTTGGTCTTATGGATTGGGCTTAATTCCTTCTGCTTTTATTTTACTTCTTGCTCCAGCTTACTACGCAAGGCGTGATTATAGAACACCTATGATAGGGGCTATACTTTCAATGGTGATAAATGTTTCTTTAAATTCAGTGATGATTTTTGCTTTAGGGTTCCCTGTTTTTACAGTTGCAATATCTACAAGTATTACATCTTTTGTGAAT
>JBIKKN010000026.1:0-8748 GCA_044360335.1 Chlamydiia bacterium
AATTTCAAGATTACAATTAGAGTTTATAATAACTGTACAAACTTCTTTACCTGAATTAAAAACTTTAATTTTAGTACCTTTCTGCATGGAAAAAGGAGCAGAAAAATCGCTAAAAGCTTTCCCATTAAAAGCAATACACAAATTACTTTGTCTGTTTGTTAAATTAATATATTTAATACTCACCTTACAAGTATCTTGACTTTGATAAATTGGATTTTTTTGAAAATCTTGATTTCTTTGAACTGCATTAGCTGCAAATACTGCGCACAACATTATAGAACCACTGGATTTGCTCTTTCTTTGACAGAGTCCATTAATTCAGCTACTATTTTATTAATTATATTATTTTCTTTAGCAAATGGTGGAGCTAGAGCAATCGGTGGATGGTTTTTTGGAAAAAAAGGAGATCAAAAAGGGAGATTATTTTCTTTTCCTTTAACTTTACTTATAGCTACCCTACCTTCTTGGAGTATTGCTATACTTTCATTTGTTCTTCCTTTTGATTACTGGGAAACTTATTCTATTGTAATTTTTCTATTTTTTAAATTTTTTCAAGGGATTCCCGCAGGGGGGGAAATCCCTGGAGCAATCTGCTATTTGTCAGAATCTTATGCATATAATTTAAAATCAGACAAAATAGATAAATTTATGTGTAGTTATGCTTTAGTTGGTCCGCAGATAGGGATAATTTTAAGTACATTTGTCTGTTTAATTTTAAAAGAAATATTCCCTATAGAATATCTTAATGATTATGCATGGCGCTATATTTTTACTTTTTCGGGTATGCTTGGGATAGTAGGTTATTTAATGCGCAGAAAATTACATGAGACTGCAGCTTATTTAAACCTTAAGGCCCATCACCTAAATACAGCTAGTCCAATAAAAGAACTATTTACAAAAAACAAAAGTAAATTATCCCTAGTCTTTTTCCTATCTATTTTTGAAGTTGTAGCAGTAACAATCATAACATTTTTGCCATTTATTTTTACAAATTCTCCATTTTTTTTTAAAGATACTTCAATAATTTTTTTTACATTTTATAACTCTTTTTTATTTATTCTGCTTCTCCCTATCATAGGTTTTCTATCTTCAAAAACTGATTCATTTCCCTGGTTTAGCCTAAGTATTTGGGGAACTATTTTGTTCAGTATTTTGCTCTATTTTTCTGTAATAAATGGCTATTGCTTAGCTTGCTTAATAATAAACTCTATTTTAGTATTTCTTATTAGCATTCAATCAGCATTATTACCATCAGTTCTTTCTGAAATTTTTCCTACTAGAATTAGATATTCAGGAATAGCTTTTAGCTTTAATATATGTGATGGTATTTTCTGGAGCGCTTTTGTAGGAATTTGCTCGTTATTCACTAATGCAAATAACCCATTTTTTATTTTAATCCTTGCAATAACAGCATTAAGCTTTCCTATTACAAGGCATTTTATAAAAAAGAATAAAAAAATTTATTCCTTACTTAAATAGAAATAAAATTTTAACTGCTATTTATAAGTTTCTAAAATAGCATGCATATCTTTGATGATCATAGTAGCTTCCATCATTTGAAGATCGTTTTTACCAAATAGCGCTTTGCGCTTATCTTCGGCTTCTTTAGAGGGGGCGTAACCTTCAAGGCTCCTTAAAAAAGCTTGGTAGTCTTTATTGTTGCTAATGCGAATTTCACTATTTTTTTTAAGGGCTGGTTTCATAATTTCAAAGGCTGTTTTTTTTCGTGTACTTTGATAATCAAAAATTGCTTGTACTTCTGGATGGAGCCCAGAAAAGGTTTTTAAATCTCCAGATGGCAGAGCGTGGGTTAAATACTTCTCTCCAATATTTCTTTTGCAATATTCTGAAGGTACTAAAATATCTGCCCTTACCCCTTTTAATTGGGGGGAAGTGCCTGAAACTGTGTAGTACTTTCCAACTGTGACTTTGTATTTATATAAAGAAGATGGATCGGTGATAGTTTGGAACTGGATAGATCCTTTACCGTAGGAAGTTTCATCCCCTGCAATAATTGCAACTCCTGTATCTTGAAGTGCTTGAGCAAGAATCTCTGCTGCCGATGCCGAATATTTAGAAGTTAGAATAACAATTGGCCCTGAATATGTAATATGTGGGTCGTATTCTTTAGAGTATCTGACCTGATCATCTCTAAATTTTGCAACAACTACTGTTCCTTTTGGGGAAAACAAAGAAATTGACTTAACAGCTTCACGAAAAAATCCTCCAAGGTTTTTTCTCATATCGATAATAACCCCATACACAGGCATCTTTCGTCTTAAAGCTAACACAGTTTGCTTTAAATCATCTGCCATAGCTCCCCCTTCAAAGTCATTATAGAAGGTGTCAACCCGAATTTTAACAATTTGACCATCTAAAAAGGGCTCAGTATCCACAAGGATTTTATCCTCTTTCATCTCGATTTTTTCGCCAGTAAGTTTTACAACTTTTTTCTCCCCATTTTTTGATTGAAGCTGCAAAACTATCTGAGCACCCTCTTTTACCGATAAAAGGCCCATCACTTCTTTAAAAGAGCGATCCTTTACATTATATCCATTAATAACAAGTATTACATCCCCCTCTTCAATCGATTTTGATCGTTCAGCAGGTCCTGATTTTACACACCCAGTAATAACAGCTCCATCAATACTATCGTGTACGTAAATACCAATCCCTTCTAATCTATTTTTTAAATGAGCATTCATCATAGAAATTTCTTCATTTGCATAGACCATCGAATGTGCATCTAGGGAAGAGGCAATCATTTTAGAAATAATTAAAGGTTGATTTTCTTTGGCTATATACCTTTCCTCATGAGAAAGAATTGCCCTTTCATGGAAATCTAAAACTTTAGCCATTTCTAAAGAAGAGAGATTTTGTACCCCTTTTGACCTAGCATAGGATTTTAAATGACTTATCATATAGCTTTTAATATATTCTTCTTGCTCTTTTTCGCTAAGTGGTGAAGATGTAGCAATTGTTATATTTACTAAATTAATATCTATTGTTTCTTGAACAATTTGAGATCTAACCTTTGCTCTAACTTTTCTACATCTTTTTACAGATTCTATAAACCTTTCTTGTATAGCAATATAGGTGTCAAAATTATTTGCTTTATACTCTGATACAATTTTAGATCCCTTTTTGCTAAATTCTTTTTTGTCTTGCTCAAAAAAATAAAAATTTACTGGATCAAAAGACTCCATCATTTTTTCCACTGATCTATTTGCAATATTTTCATCAAACGATTCAAAAAGTATGTGCGAAGAAAAAAGTTTATCATTGATTTGTTTAATATCACTATATTTAATGGAAGAAGCAAAAAGAGAATTTATTCCAAAAAATATGTATATATATGCACGCATTTGATTCTCCCTTAAAAACCGGACACTATCAAATCATTTTTTTATTGAATAGTGGAATTTCTAAGATTTTTGTAAAGATCTTAAAAAAAAATCTCTTTTGGCGCTATTTGTTTGCATTAATAGTGATCTTTTGTTATATTGCTCCTAAATTTTTTTAAAATAAATGAAGGAGATAGGCCTCTTATGCCTACACTAAATCAACTAATCAGAAAGCCTCGAACAAGCAGAAAGGCTAAATCAAAATCTCAAGCATTAAAAAGATGCCCTCAAAAAAGGGGTGTTTGCGTGCAAGTTAAAACTCAAACTCCAAAAAAGCCTAACTCTGCGCTAAGAAAAGTTGCAAGGGTAAAACTTTCCAATGGAATAGAAGTTTCAGCTTATATCGGCGGAGAAGGGCACAATCTACAAGAGCACAGCATGGTTCTAGTTCGTGGCGGTAGAGTAGCTGACCTTCCAGGGGTTAGATATCATATTGTACGTGGAGCTTTAGATTGCGCTGCTGTAAAAAACAGAAAGCAGGGGCGTTCAAAATACGGTGCTAAAAAAGGAAAATAATACTTCACCTAAAATATAGGTAAATACAAGGAAGACTATGTCAAGAAGAAAAAAAGCTGAAAAACGACCTGTAGATCCAGACCATAAGTACGGCAATCAAGAGGTAACAAAATTCATTCGTAAAGTAATGATCGATGGCAAGAAGTCTCTTGCTTCTAAGATTGTATATGATGCTATTGAAAAATTTTGCTCAAGAGTTAACGCATCTGGACAAGAAAACGAACTAGGCGCATTTTTAAAAGCATTAGAAAACGCAACTCCTCACGTAGAGGTAAAATCCAGAAGAATTGGTGGGGCAACTTATCAAGTTCCAATTGAAATCAATCCTAAGAGAAAAATGTCCCTTGCGATGAAGTGGATTATTGGATATGCAAAAGCTAAAGCTGGAAGAACAATGATTGATGGGCTTGCTCAAGAGCTTCAAGATTGCTATAACAGCCAAGGTGCAAGCGTTAAAAAACGTGATGAAGTTCATAGAATGGCAGAAGCAAACAAGGCTTTTGCTCATTACAGATGGTAAATTTTTAAAACACGAGTTTTTTTTAAGCTCGTGTTTTTTATTTTCTACAAAAGATGTAGATCGTGATATAAAATATATCATAAGAACAGTATTGATGTAGGGTAACTTATAGGATCTTTAGATTACTTTTAGTAAAATCAGTGGTCTAAAAAAAGCTAATAAAGAAGGGGTAAAAGGAACAAATGGCAAGAGAAGCAAAAGACAAATTAGAAAATGTAAGAAATATAGGTATTATGGCCCACATCGATGCGGGTAAGACAACTCTTACAGAACGTGTTTTATTCTACGCAGGAAAACTCCATAAAATTGGTGAAGTGCATGAAGGTGCTGCTACAATGGATTGGATGGAGCAGGAAAAAGAACGTGGAATTACTATTACTAGTGCTTGCACTACAGTATATTGGGAAGGGAGTAAAATCAATATTATTGATACCCCAGGTCACGTTGACTTTACAATTGAAGTAGAAAGATCTTTACGAGTATTAGATGGCGCTGTTGCAGTATTTAGTGCAGTAGATGGAGTACAACCTCAATCTGAAACTGTATGGAAGCAAGCTACAAGGTATAATGTTCCAAGAATAGCTTTTATCAATAAAATGGATAGAGTTGGAGCAGATTATGAGATGTGTATAGCTACAATGAAAGCAAAACTTGGAGCAAATGCAGTAGCTGTTCAAGTTCCTATTGGATCTGAAGGCGATTTTATCGGCATGGTCGATTTAATTACCATGAAAGCTTTTATATTTAGTTCTGAAACTATGGGTGCTGACTATGAAATTGAAGAAATTCCTGCAGATTTAAAAGATAAGTGCAAAAAAATGAGAGCATCTTTACTAGAAGAGATTGCAACAATTGATGACACAAACGAAGATTTTATGATGAAGGTGTTAGAAGATCCAAACAGCCTTACACCAGAGGAAATCCATAAGTCTATAAGAAAAGGGGTTTGCGAATGTAAATTATTTCCTGTTCTTTGTGGTACAGCTTTTAAAAACAAAGGGATACAACCTCTTTTAGATAATATTATTTCATGGCTCCCATCCCCGGTTGATAGAGGAAATATTAAAGGGTATGATAGTGAAGGGGAAAATGAATTTGAACTTGTTCCAAAAGATGATGAAAAGCTTGCTATGCTTGCTTTTAAAGTTATGACAGATCCTTATGTAGGAAGGTTAACTTTTGTTAGGGTATATTCAGGAACAATTAAAAAAGGTATTACTCTTTATAACTCTACAAAAGGGAAAAAGGAGAGAATTTCAAGGCTCCTTGAGATGCATGCAAATGAGAGAAAGGATAAGGATGAATTTTATACAGGGGATATTTTTGCTGTAATTGGGCTTAAAAATTCCACCACAGGAGACACTTTATGTGAGGAAGATAAGCCTTTAATTCTAGAAAAAATGGTATTTCCTGAGCCTGTTATCTCTATGGCGATTGAACCAAAATCAAAAAATGATAGGGAAAAACTTGCAGGGGCGTTATCTGCTTTATCTGAAGAAGATCCTACATTTAGGGTTTCAACAAACGAAGAAACAGGGCAAACAATTATTGCAGGTATGGGAGAGCTCCACCTTGATGTTTTAAGGGATCGTATGATTCGAGAGTTTCAAGTAGAGGCAAATGTTGGAGCACCAGAGGTATCTTACAGAGAAGCTATCACTCAAAGTGCAAAACATGAACACAAGTACATCAAGCAATCAGGTGGTCGCGGTCAATACGCTCACGTGGTACTCGAAGTTGAGCCAAATGAAATAGGTAAAGGCAATATAATTGAAAGTAAAATTGTTGGTGGTGTGATCCCTAAAGAATTTATAAACCCTTGTATTAAGGGTATACAAGAGGCAATACAAGGGGGAGTGCTTGCCGGTTACCCTGTTGTAGATGTAAAAGTATATATTGTATTTGGATCTTATCACGATGTAGACTCTTCTGAAATGGCATTTAAGATTTGTTCTTCTATGGCTTTTAAAGAGGCGGTAAGAAAATGTGCTCCAATTATTTTAGAGCCAATTATGCGTGTAGATGTAAGTTCTCCTGAAGCATCTCTTGGAGATATTATTGGCGACATAAATAGACGTCGCGGAAGAATACAAAATCAAACACAGTCAGGTGCATATGCCCAAGTGGAAGCTCAAGTGCCTTTATCAGAAATGTTCGGATATTCTACAGATATTCGATCTAAAACATCAGGTAGAGGGACATTTACGATGGAGCCAAGTCACTTTGAAAAAGTACCAAAAACCGTACAAGATAAAATAGTTAAAACGACATAAGGAGTAACAAAAAATGGCTCAAGCTAAAAAACAAAGAATAAGAATTCGTCTAAAAGGTTATGACCATAAGATTGTTGATGGCACAGCTTCAGAGATATCTGAAATTGCAAGACGCTCTGGTGCAGTTGTAATTGGACCTATTCCTTTACCAACAAAAATTGAAAAGCAAACGATACTTAGCTCTCCTCACGTACACAAAAAAGCTCGTGATCAGTTTGAAATGCGTACACATAAAAGGATGATAGACATTCACAACCCTACAGCAGATACAGTTGAAAGACTACGTAAGCATTCTGTAGCAAGTGGTGTAGATATAGCTATTACTACAGCATAAATATTTTTAAATTTATATATAAAAAAAAGAGTGAATTTCAAAAATTCACTCTTTTTTTTATTTTATATTCTTCTTATACTGTAATTTATGAAAAATCTTTTTATTTTTATCGTTTTTATATCTTCTTTATTTTCTAAAGTAAAAGGATTACATATTTCCTTTCATCAAGGCTGTATTGGAGAGATCAAAAAAGTGTGCTCGAAATTAAATATAGATTTAGACTCATGGAATATTTTAGATAGTGAACCTTTATCCTTTAATGGGGTAAGTCCAAATTCTCATAACTATATCATGACTCATTTAAATGCAGATTTAATTTTTAAAAAGCATAAAAACCGTTTTTCCTCCTATGACATCATCATTGTTTCAGATATTGCTCCATTATCTAGAATTTTTTTACAAAACAACTGGAAAAAACCCCTTATAATTTGGGTATGTAATAGATTTGATATAAATGCTAAAAGTTCTGGGGAGCAAGTTTTCCCAGATAAAGAATATCTTACATTATTTCAAAATGCGGCAAATTTAAAAAATGTAGCAATAGTTGGCTACACAGAATATGAGAGTTTCCATGCAGAAAAAAATAGAGGGGTAACTTCTATTAATAAAATAATAAATCCCACAGGGTTAGATACTAAACCTTTAGGGTATAAACCTATTAGTCCCAGCATAGATAAAAAGAATAGTTTTTTTGTTAGAAGGTATATCAATGAAAATAAATTAAACATTTGGTCTTTACTAAAAAAATTAGGGATAAAGCATTACAGCGGGGTATATGCAGGAAGCTCTGATTTAAAAGATTTTAAGGGTATGATTCATATTCCATCTGTGATAAGTAATTTCCACTTGTTTGAAAATCTTCATCAGGGAATTATTCACTATATTCCATCAAAAAAATTTTTTAAAGAGCTTTATGAGTCAAATAAAATCGAATTTTATGATTGGACGCAAGCAAACAAAAGAAATAGCAAAATCCCTATTGAAGAGATATTTACCTATTGTGAGTGGTATAAAGAAGATTTATCCCCTCTTTTTGTGTTTTTTGATTCTTTTGAGGAGATCTCTTTATTAGCAGAAAATCTTAATGTTAGAGAAAAAAAAGAAATCATCCTTAACTGGTCAAAAAAGCATATAAACAAGTGTTTAAGCAGTTGGAAAGATATTTTCAACACATTACTTTAATCTTAAATTTAAAGTTTATATTTGTGGCAAGAGATAAAGTCAAAATCCATTTCAAGCGGAGAGTTATTTAAATCTTTTGCACCCTCAAAAAGCTTAATAGTTCTATCTATTACTTTATCTTTATGGTAGTTTTTACAAAAGTGGTAGTATATCATATACTCAGAAGCCCCTGCATAAAAATGCACTTTACGTGCAGGATTTTTGCTATCTACTTTATTTAAAAATACTTTCCAAAATGGCAAATTAAAAGTGCTCTCCACTTTAAAAAACATATCTTCAATAATTTGTTTTGTAAAAACTGCATGGTGGTTCACAGGATTTACGTTATAATCGATATTTTTTATACCTAATAAAAGTTTATCCATATGCACATAATAAGATCGAAGCATACATCTACAAGGAATAGTATCGAGATAAATTTTACCCTGATCATCGATAAATTTCATTTTATGTGTGGGTTTTGTATCTGCATCTATTATTAAAATAGCCTCTGTTAGTCCTTCAATTTGTTTATGTGCA